>JAHEKO010000163.1:0-4897 GCA_024638355.1 Acidobacteriota bacterium | reverse complement strand
TTCATCTCGCCTGTCTCGACGCGCCCGAGACGCGGCACCACAAGGTGCCTCATCTCGCCTGGTTCGGGCGCGCGGCGGTGAGCTGGCTCGAGCTCGAGATCGAGCGCGGCGGCCGCGTCTGCCTGACCGAGCACACGCCGGAGCTGCGCGACGGCGACGGGCACCGGATTCTCTACGTTCAGTCGCAAGACGGCCGCGACTACACCGCTTCGGTCATTCTGGGCGGCATGGGGCTGCTGCGTCCCGGCGCCTGCAGCCGCGCCGCCGACTACAGCGCGCTCGAGGAGCGCGCGATCGCCGAGGGGCGCGGCCTGTGGGGCGCTCGGGCGGAGCGCGCGGCGTTCGCCGCCGTCGGCAACGTCGGCAGCGGCTCGGCCGGTCCCTCGGCGGCCGCCCGAGGCGGAGCGCTGCCACCCCGGCGATCGGGCGGCGGCTGACGTCTCCGCCGCTGAGAGCCCGGGCGGCTCGGTCGACAGGCTAGGGGACCTTGCGACTCGCCTCGCAGCTGCCGGCGCTGTCCTGCCCGCCGCCGCCGTTGCAGACGTCCTCTCCCTCACCGCCGTGCAAGGCATCCTTCCCCCGCCCGCCCCTGAGGTCGTCGTCGCCCGCTCCGCCCTCGAGACAGTCGCGGCCGCCTCTGCCGCGTAGGGTGTCGTTGCCGCCGAGGCCGCAGAGGATGTCCGCACCCGAGGTGCCCCGCAGCGCGTCGTCGCCGTCGGTGCCGACGATGGCGGCCGGATCGCTGCAATCACAGCGGCTCTCGAGGCCGTCCACCACCTGGGGTCGCCTCTTGCGGGCGCCGAGCGCCTTGCTCACGGCCGGAAGCGCGAAGAACTCCGCCGTCGGCCCGTAGCAGTCTTCTCCGGCGCTGTTCTCGCAGGAGGCGTCGCCGCCGGTCAGAAACCCGACGATGCGGTGCCCCTCCGGATCGAAGAGCGGCGACCCCGACGAGCCGGGCTCGGTGGTACCTAGATCCCACCTCACCCTCCAATGATCGGGAAGGCCGAAGCCGTCGCACCTGCCCAGGGGATCGGCGGCGAAGGAGATCGCCTTCTCGTCGCCCTGTGGATGGTGGATGCCGACTCCGCCCTGGGGCGTGCTGCCCGACCGGTCCCAACCGTTGTAGAAGGCGCCGAACGATGCGTCCGGCAGCTCGTCGAGCTCGAGCAGCGAGCCGTCCAGCCGGGCGTTGCCCGCCACGTAGGTCGCGCCGGTCTGGTTGTCGGCGAGCGAGCCGCCGGCCAGCTGCCCGCACCGCGGCGAGTGGAAGTTCCAGTAGACGACCATCGTCCGGGCATTGATCGCATCCGCCCCGCAGTGGAAGGCGGTCAGAAAGAAGGGCCGCCGGGAGGAGCGCGCGTCGTTGATGAGCGAGCCCGAGCAGAGGACCACGCCATCGAGGGTGTAGCGGGCGACGCCCTGGATCTGATCGCGCCAGCCGTCGGCTTCGGGGCAGACGACGTCGACGTTGCAGTCGCCCGCGGCCGAGGGCAGGCCGCTGAAGGCGTCGCGGAACCCGACGCCGACGTGGGTCAGCTCGAGCTCCGGATCGGCGGCGCCCGCCGGCAGGTAGAGCTCGAGCACCGCCCGGTCGCCGGGAACCAGCGGCGTCCACAGCTCACCGTGGCGCTTGTGGTCGCGCGACGTATACGGCCCCTCGTAGTAGCCGTCGGCTTCGCTCCAGACGTGGAAGGTCGCGCCCGGCGGGAGGCGAAAGGTCGTGATGCCGAAGTTGAGATCGGTCGCGCCCGGAGCGTGGATTCGCAGCTGCCACAGCCTTGCGCCATGGGGCAGCGGAGTCCAGCTCCCGTGAGCGGCAGGCGTCACCGAGACCGACCGGGGCTCGGCGATCCGCAGCGGCCCCGGCTTGGGGCGAAGCCGCTCGGCCGCCAGCAGGGCCTTCGGGTCGCTCGGCTCGAGCTCGAGAACCGCGAGCGAGGCAAGGATGCCGGGATCGACGACGCGGCCCCGGGGTGGGCTCTCCTGGCGCGCCGACAGCGGCGCAGCGAGCAGGCCCGTGAACAGGACCGCGATCGCCAGGTTGCGCCCCTTCATCTCTCTACCCTACCCTCGGCTCTCACGCTGGACAAACCGCGCGGGCCCGGCCTCCGGAGACGCGCCCGGCCGACCGAAGATCCGGCCCGCCGGCCGCCGGATTTCGTCCCGCGCGAACCGTTTTCTCGTCGCACCCCGCGCCGCGACCAAGCCCGGCTGGTCGTGCCGGCCCCGGCGCCGAGCCAGTGCCGGCGGGCCATCTCGCCGTTTGGTCGTTCCGAGCTCGGCCTCTCGAAGCGATAGAGCGATGCGCATGCCCGCATGGCACAGCCGTTGCGATCACAGGAAGGTGCCTGTGAGACCTGATCACCGGCGCCTCCTTCTTCTCGCCCGTGCTCGGACGGCACGGGCTCTTTTTCGTCTTCCCGCACGCGTTCAGATCGGCGGTGCGTCGTGCGCCGCCAGACCGCGCCAGATTCCGTCGGCGGAGGCTTCTCCTACCGCGGTGAACGCCACGCCGACCTCCCAGAACGGCAAATCCTCGTGAGCGCGGTCGCGTCCCCCCTCGCGGCGCCAGCGCACGACACCCGCGATCTCCACCACCTCGCCTCGATAGACCAGCGTCGCGGTCACGGTCTGACCGGTCTCGGCCGCCAGCGCCGTCTCCACCCGCATCCCCGTGCGGCTGATCTCGACCACCTTGCCCGGCAGCTCGGGCGAGGAGAACTCGATTTCGGCGATCGGGAAGCGGCCGCTCCGGCGCTGTTCGTTCTTCAGAGCCGACGAGTCTACTCCGCTTCGCCGATGATCTCGACACCACTCGTTTCGATCAGCTCGCCGGTCGCCTGGCGGTAGAGGACGACCGCCTTGCGGTAGCCGGTGACGGCGTTGACCTCGCGCTGCCGTGCTTCGGTGAGGTCCTCCTGAATCTGCAGCACCTGGAAACTGGTCGACAGGCCGTTCTCGTAGCGCTTCTCTTCGGCTCCGAGATTCTTCTCTTCGAGCTCGCGCGAGACGCGCGCCGACTCGCGTGCCTGCCGCGCGGTATCCACGAAGCGAGCCAGGCGCCGAACCTCCGTGCGGACGGCCAACTCCTGATTGGCGAGCTCGGCCTCGCCGCGCTCGTAGTTGACCTCGGCCAGGGCCAGCTGCGCCTCCGCGGCGCGATTCTCGATCGGGAACGCGGCCACCAGCGACACGGCCCAGCCATCGAAGGCGGTGTTGGTGATCTGGTCCAGTGCGTCGCCGTAGTCGCCCGGAGCCTGGAAGAGAATCTCGCGGGTGAAGAAGTCACGCTCCGTGACGTCACCGCCCAGGCCGTTGTAGCCGTAGGTGAGGTTCAGATCCAGCCGCGGCAGCTTCTGATTGCGGAAGTAGCCGATGTCTCTTTCGAGGTCGGACTGCGACAAGCGCTTGGTGCGCAGGTTGTTCCGGTTCTCCAGCGCGGTGGCCATCGCCGCCTCGAGGTCGAGCTCGATCGGCTCCATCTCGGCCGGGGTCTCCGGCACGATCTTCGCCGACCAGTAGGCGTCGCCGACGACGTTCAAGAGCTGTCGCAGCCGGTCCTCGGCGTCGCCGATGGCGCCGCGCGCGCGGATGACCTGCTCCTCACGGGTGGCGACTCCGGCCTGGCTCTGCACCAGCTCGAGCGGCGCTAGCGTGCCGACCTCGACCCGGATCCGATTCTGCTCGTGGAGCTGCTTGGCCAACCGCAGGCTCTCCTCGGCGACGTCGAACGAGGCGTTGGCCTCGACCAGCGTCCAGTAGGCGTCTTCGACCAGCTGGATCACCGCGATCACCTGCGCTTCGAAGGTCTCCCGGCTGATCTCCTGGTTGGTGCGCGCGATCCGGATGTTGCGCTCGGTCTGTTTCTTGCCGAAGTCCCGCAGCAGGGGCTGGCTCCAGCTGAAGTCGAAGTCGACTCGATAGGCGGGATTGAGAGTCGCGAACAGCGAGTTGGTGTCGCTGCGGCTGTTGCGCCAATCGACCTGGCCCCGGCCGCCGAACGAGACGAGGCGATCGACGGCCAGATTGAGGCGCTGGAACTGTGACTCCTGAACGTCGGCGCCGTCGAGGTTCGAGGCTGCCGGCGAGGCCTCGTCGTTGGCGAAGCCGTCGATCGTGGCGTTGAAGTCGTAGATGCCGAAAGAACGCCGCAGACCCAAGTCGGCCTCGTCTTGTCGGTAGCGATCGACGATCAGGGACAGGTTGCGCTCGAGTGCGAGCTCGATCGCCTCCTCGAGCGTGAGCAGCATCTTGCCGTCCTCGACGCGCAGCTCTAGGTCCGGCGCCGCTTCGCGGACGTCGGGGTCCACCAGGGTGGCTGCCGTTGTGGGCGCGACGGCCAGGCTCAGCAGCAGTAGCAGCGCGAGGGGCGTTGCGGTAATCCTCATCCGTTTGTTCGTCATCGGAACATACCTCGATCGGTTGATTCGTGGTCAGGTGTGAGAGCCGGTTCGCTCTCACTGAATGCTACGTCAGGACCCTCAAAAAGTTCCACCCGGAATCTCGTGGCTCTGCCCGAGCTCGAGCTCTCCGGCGTAGTGGCAGGCCACCCTGTGGCCGCTCGCCATCTCGTCGAGCGGCGGCACGTCGGTCGCGCAGCGATCGCGGGCGATCGGGCAGCGCGGATGAAACGGGCAGCCTGCCGGGGGCTCGCTCGGACTCGGCGGCTCGCCCGGCAAGACGATCCTCTCGGTTCGGCGAGCCGGGTCGGGCCTCGGAACAGCGGAGAGCAGGCTCACCGTATACGGATGCTGCGGCCGCGCGAACAGGGCGGGTGTCGGGCCGATCTCGACCAGTCGCCCGAGGTAGAGCACCCCGCAGCGATCGGTGATCTGCTCGACGACAGCCAGGTCGTGAGCGATGAGCATCAACGTCAGGCCCAGCTCCTGCTGGAGCC
>JAHEKO010000680.1 GCA_024638355.1 Acidobacteriota bacterium | reverse complement strand
GCTGCGGTCGCTGTCACGCCACCTTCAACTTCTCGGGCGCCATCACCTTCGAAGGCGCGGCGCCCGCGGAGGCCGATTTCCACAACACCGGCCTCTACAACGTCGACGGCGCGGGCGGCTATCCGCAGCCGAATCGGGGCGTTTTCGAGTTCACCGGCGAGGCCGCCGACATGGGGCGGTTCCGCGCGCCGTCGCTGCGCAACATCGAGGTCACCGGTCCCTACATGCACGACGGCAGCCTGGCGACGCTCGACGGGGTGATCGACCACTACGCCGGCGGCGGCCGCCAGGGCGCCGACCATCCACTGAAGAGCGAGCTGGTCGCCGGCTTCGAGATCTCCGCGGCCGACAAGGCCGACCTGGTCGCCTTTCTGCGCACCCTGACGGACGACGAGTTCCTCGCCGATCCGCGGTTCTCGGACCCGTTCGCGGACCAGGGCGTCGCGCCCTCTCCCTTCGACTGAGCCGGGCGGGGAGGAGCCCCGTACCCTTCCGCCCCTGCGATAGACTCGCTGGCGATCGATGGAGGTCAAGCGTGCCGAGAAGTACGGCTTTTGCGCCGGCGTCCGGGTCGCGGATCAGAAGGTCAAGGCCTTCGCCGGGCGCGGTGGTCGTGACGGCCGGATCCTCGGCCAGGTGGTCCACAACGAGCGGGTGGTCGAGGAGATGGAGGCGCTCGGCGTGCTCACCATCGACGACCTCGACGAGGCCGCCGGAGGTACCGTCATCTTCTCGGCCCACGGCGTACCGCCGTCCTTTCACCGGCGGGCGCGCGATCGCGGGCTCAAGATCCTCGACACCACTTGCCCGTTCGTATACGACGTTCACGAAGAGGCCGATCGCGCGGCGGACGAGGGCGTCCATCTCGTTTTCATCGGCGAGCCCGACCATCGCGAGGTGATCGGCTACACGCGCGATCGCGACCCGGCGAGCTACCACGTGCTGAGCACCGTCGCAGAGGCGCGCGGCGTCGATTGGTCGGTCTACCCGCGGGTCAAGGTGCTCTACCAGACGACGCTCAACGCCGAGGAGTACGAGGACGTGGTCCGCTACCTCGAGTCGCGCGCTGCGGTCTCGCGAGCCGACACGATCTGCTACGCCACCAAGGAGAACCAGGACGCCGCGCGCGCCCTGGCTCGCGACCCCGAGGTCGATCTGATCCTGGTCGTCGGCGGAAGACAGAGCGCCAACACCCGGCATCTGTGGGAGATCTGCGGCGAGGTCAAGCCGAGCTATCTGGTTCAGGGGCCGGGCGACCTGAGCGACGATTGGTTCGCCGGCGCGCGGCTCGTGGGCATCACGGCCGGCGCTTCGACGCCCGACTACGTGATCGACGAGGTGGAACAGGCCGTGACGGCCATGCAGGCGGGAGGCTGAATTGAAGGTACTGGTGATCGGCAGCGGCGGACGGGAGCACGCGATCTGTTGGAAGCTCGCGCAGAGCCCTCTGCTGGACGAGCTCTACTGCGCGCCGGGCAATCCGGGCACGACGGCACTGGCCGACTCGGTGCCGATCGCCGCCGACGAGGTCCAGGAGCTGGCCGACTTCGCCGCCACCCTGAAGATCGACCTGACCGTCGTCGGTCCCGAGCTGCCGCTCACTCTCGGCATCGTCGACGAGTTCCGCAGGCGGGGCCTGGGCGTTTTCGGCCCGGTCCAGAAAGCGGCCGAGCTCGAGGGCAGCAAGGTCTTCGCCAAGCAGTTCATGAAGCGGCACGGCATTCCGACGGCCGAGTTCGAGATCGCCCACGATGCCGACGAGGTGCGGCGAGCCGTGCGGCGCTTCGAGGGGCGCTACGTGCTCAAGGCCGACGGCCTCGCCGCCGGCAAGGGCGTGGTCATTCCGGCCGACGACGATGAGCTCGAGAGGGCCCTGGCGGTCTTCTTCGAAGAGCGGCGTTTCGGGTCGAGCGCTCGCCGGCTGGTGGTCGAGCGGCGCCTCGACGGCGAGGAGATCTCGCTAATCGCCCTGAGCGACGGCAAGCGGCTCCTACCACTGGTGACCAGCAAGGACTACAAGAGGATCGGCGACGACGACCAGGGTCCGAATACCGGCGGCATGGGCGCCCACAGCCCGTCGGTGG
>JAHEKO010000679.1 GCA_024638355.1 Acidobacteriota bacterium | reverse complement strand
CCGGCGCGCAGAATCCCGACAACTTCGACCTGGTCTTCTCCTCCGCCAAGCTCAAGAACGGAGCCACCTACACCCTGGTCTGCAAGTCCTACGGCGTCATCGCGATGCTCGACTTCGTCGCGGTGAACCATCCCAAGAGTGCTACGAAGCGCAAGACCGCAAGGAAGAAGAAGGCCCGGAAGAAGCTGGTGAAGAAGAAGGCCACCAAGAGGAAGGCCGCCAGGAAGAAGGCCGCCTAGCGGAGTCCGGCCGCCCCGACAGGCGCGTCACCCGGCGATCCGGCGAGAGTGGACTACTTCCGCCGGTTCGCCGCGAGGATCTTCTTGCGCAGGCGAATCGCCCTGGGCGTGACCTCGACCAGTTCGTCGCCGCGAATGAACTCGATCGACTGCTCGAGGTTCATCAGCCGGGGCGGCACCAGCCGCACCGCTTCGTCGGCCGAGGCGGCGCGGATGTTGGTCAGCTTCTTCTCCTTGGTGATGTTCACGTCGAGGTCGTCGGGGCGGGAGTTCTCGCCCACGATCATGCCCTCGTAGACCTCGGCGCCCGGCTCGATGAAAATCGTGCCGCGCGGCTGCAGGTGCTCGATCGCGTACGCGGTCGCGCGGCCCGCGCGGTCGGAGATCAGGGCGCCGGTCACGCGCTGGGTGATGTCGCCCTGCCAGGGCTCCCAGCCGTCGAAGAGCTGGTTCATGATGCCGGTACCGCGGGTCTCGGTCAGGAACTCGGTGCGAAACCCGATCAATCCGCGTGACGGGATGCGGAAGCCCATCCGTACCCGGCCGCTGCCGTGGTTGACCATCTCCATCATCCGGCCGCGCCGGCCGCTGACCTTCTGGGTGACGACGCCGACGAAGTCTTCGGGGCAGTCGATGATCAAGTGTTCCATCGGCTCGTGCTTGACGCCGTCGATGCTGCGGGTGACCACTTCGGGACGGCCGGCGGAGAGCTCGAATCCCTCGCGGCGGATGGTCTCGATCAGGATGGCGAGCTGCAGCTCGCCCCGCCCCGAAACCTTGTAGGCCTCGGAGCCGCTCGCCGGCTCCACCCGCAGCGAGACGTTGCTCAACGCCTCCTTCTCGAGGCGCGCCTTGAGCTTGCGCGAGGTGACGTGCTCGCCGTCGCGGCCGGCGAAGGGCGAGGTGTTGACGGAGAAGAGCATCGACAGGGTCGGCTCGCCGACGGTGAGCGGCGGCAGCGGCCGCGGATCCTCGGGATCGCACACCGTTTCGCCGATCGAGAAGTCGTCGAAGCCGGCGATCGCGATCAGGTCGCCCGGCCCGGCCTCGTCGATCTCGGTGCGTGCCAGCCCCTTGAAGCCGTAGAGATTCGAGATCTTGAACGGCTTGGGCTCGGAGTCGGGGCGGCAGGCGGCGACCTCCCGGCCCGGCCGCACCCGCCCGCTGACGACCCGTCCCACGGCCAACCGGCCGACGTAGTCGTCGTAGTCGAGGCTGGTGACGAGGATCTGGAGCGGCGTCGCCGGGTCGTAGGACGGCGGCGGCACCGCGCGCAGGATCTCCTCGAAGAGCGGCTCGAGGGTCTGGTCGGGGCCGTCGGGAGTGGTGCGGCAGGTGCCCTGCTTGGCGTTCGCGTAGAACACCGGGAAGTCGAGCAGCGCCTCGTCGGCGTCGAGGTCGATGAACAGGTCGTAGACCTCGTCGAGGACCTCGGCGGGTCGGGCGTCGGACCGGTCGATCTTGTTGATCACCACGATCGGCGGCAGCTTCGCCTCGAGCACCTTGCCGAGGACGAAGCGGGTCTGGGGGAGCGGCCCCTCGCTGGCGTCGACCAGCAGCAGCACGCCGTCGACCAGCGCGAGCGTTCGCTCGACTTCGCCGCCGAAGTCGGCATGGCCGGGGGTATCGACGATGTTGATGCGGGTGTCGCGATAGTCGATGGCCGTGTTCTTGGCCATGATCGTGATGCCCTTCTCGCGCTCGAGGTCGATCGAGTCGAGCACCCGCTCGGCCACGCTCTCGTGCTCGGCGAAGATGCCGCTCTGCCAGAGCATCGCGTCGACGAGCGTGGTCTTGCCGTGATCGACGTGGGCGACGATCGCGACGTTCCTGAGGTCCTGGCGCTCTTCGA
>JAHEKO010000002.1:7659-30237 GCA_024638355.1 Acidobacteriota bacterium | reverse complement strand
AAGCTCACGCCGGCCCAGAAGCACCTGCTGCGGATGGGTCCCGAGAACGCCCGCAAGGTGCAGCGCAAGCTCGCCGAGATCCGCGACGAGCTCGGCCTCGAGCCGTAGGAGCCTGCGCGGTAGGAAACTGTCGCGTGCTGCCCTCTCGGGGGGGACTCTTCCCGAAAAGCATGGCACCTCCTGGCACCTCCTGGGCAGGTTCGGCGGCAAGGTAAGAAGGCACCGCCTAGGCTGCGACCCGCGCCAGTCTGTCGTGGGCTTTGAGTCTCTCCTGCGTCAGACTGCGAAGCTCTGGCAGGAGACGCTCCAGATCGTTCGAATAGGCGAGCTCCTCGACGATCGGGTCGGCTAGCAGCTCGGCAAGCGCCAGCCGCACTTCGTAGGCCTCGGCCATCTCGGGGACACCCTCGTCCGGAGCCTCGCGAGCGATAACGCTCCTCTTGTCGAAAACCTCGAGTAGGCGGCCGACGATGCCGACATCGGAGCGCATCGCCTCCGCCAGTCTTGGCCAGCGGGTATCTACCAGCAGCAACCAGCCGAGCAGAGGCAGGTCGATCACGCCGCTCTCCAGCAGTCCCCGCTGCTCGCAGATGAGCGCCCGTAGACGCAGGACGTTGATGAATCGCTTCAATCTCCGCGGGCTGCTCTCCAGATTGGAGCCGGCTTCATTGATGACTCTCCTGAAGTCCTCGGAGTCGTCGAAGTCCTTGCGGGCGACGCTCTCCGCCGCCCGATCCACCTGGACGTCGTTCTCGCTCCTCGATCTGACCCGTTCGACGGCGTCCTTTCTGGAGCTACCCTTTCGCTGGACCGCCTTGATCAGACTCTCCGCTCTGGCGACCGCCGGATCCTTCTCTTCCACTCGCTGCTCTGCCTCTCCAAAGCAACTCTCGATGAACTGCTCGAAAACCCTGCGGTTCGCCCTCGGGATGCGGAAGTGGATCTGTATTATCTTTTCGAGGAACTGACGGCCGACGGCCAGCCGATCTTGGCAATCGGCGTCGACCAGCAGCTCCCGCATGTGCTGGTAGCGCGCCTCGATGCTGGCCGCGACGGTCTCCACGTCCAGGCCCAGCACGAATACGCAGTGGTCGCAGCTTAGGGTGACGTTGATCGCCTCGATGATGCCAGCGATCTTCGGCGGCGCGCACCTGTCCAGGTCGTCGATGAAGATCACGAGCGGCCACCTGCCCCAGCGGCGGCCGTCGGTGACGATCTCCACCAGGGCCTCGAAGTCATCCCTGAAGTCGGCGAGGAAACCGACCTTCTGCCTGTAGTCCGGCGCCTGTATGTACGAACTCAGCTTCAGATCGAGAGGCGCCAACAGGTCGGAGTGAACCCGGCGACCGAACCTGTAGAAGCCGAGGAGGACGGAGATCACACCGCCGCCGATCGCGGTCCAGCCGAGTGCTTGCTGAGACCCAAGAAGACGATGCGCAGCAGCGAAGGCGAGGCCGCCCAAGAGGACGAGGAGCGTCAGCTTGGTCAGCGAGTCGATCACGGATCGAAGGAGGCGGGTCCGGTCGAGCCGGCGCCAGGCGAGCCTGGTCTGGAGCTTGATCCGCTGCGCCAGCGACAGCTGACGTCCGACCTGCCCCAGGACCTCGAGGACCAGGGCCGCCCACAGCGCGCTCTCACCCTCGTATTGCCAGGCGTTGAAGAAGACGGTGGGATGTGCACCCTTGTAGAGGGGAGTCTTCTTCGGAGCCACGCGCTCCTGGATCATGCGCATCAAGCTCGTCTTGCCGAACCCCCAGGGGGCGTCGATGGCGATCGTCAGCGGCGTGGCCGTGCCTTGACTCGCGATCAGGTCCTTGATGGCCTCCGCGTATGCCGAGAAGCCCAGCCTGTCCCGTGTCGTGTCCTTGTCGCTCAGCGCTCGGCTGGCGGCTTTGACGCGCTCAGTGACTTCGGGCAGACCAGGCGCCGCTTGGATGATGCCGGAGCCGGAGTGCTGGTCCCAGCCCGCCGGGCCGATGGTCTTCGCCGTCGCCTTGAGCAGCGACTTGGCTCTGGCCGGGCCCAGGCCGCGGTCGACGCTCTTGAGCAGGGCGACGACGCCGGCGGCCACAGAACAGGCGGCCGATGTCCCGGTGTCCGAGTCGAAGTAGCCCTTGAAGTGGCTGATCGAGCAGAAGTCGGGCTTATGCTGATCGAGCGCCGCGGGGCCCTGGCTGCTGTAGCCGATGAGCTGCTCCTTGGCGTTAGCTGCGCCGACGGTCATCACGGCGGGGTGGCCGTTGGCTCCCCAGATGCTCTTGGCCGGACCCTTGTCGCTGCCGCAGCGGCCGGAGGGGCAGGTGCCGCCGCAGTTGCCCGCAGCGAACAGCACGATGATTCCTTCGTTCGCCGCGTCCACCACTTTGCGGGTGAACGGGTGGTTGGGGTTGGTGGCGTAGACCGGGTCCCAGGCCTTCTGATAGATGCCCCAGCCGTTGGTCAGGATCTGGGGCGTCCCGTCTGCCTTGTGTCGGTTGATCGCCCACTGGAAGCCCGCGATGGCGTCCGAGATCCACGCCGCGCTGCCTTGGTCGGACGAGTCGGGAATGCGCAGGTCGTAGAGCTCGGCCTCGGGTGCGATGCCCAGCACATCGGTGGCGCACATCTCGCCGTGACCGCCCCAGAGGGCCGTCTTGCCCCAGTCGGCCTTCAGCCCACCGATGACGCGAGGGATCTTGCCGCCTGTGACCCGACTCGGGGTGGTGAGGCCGCCGTCGACGACGCCGACGACGACGCGCTCGCCCCTGTGCCCCATCTCCCAGATCCGGTCGGCCCCCAGGTACTTCGCCACATCGTCGAGTGTGCCTTTGGGTGTCCCAGGATCGCAATCGCACGGCGGGATCGGACAGGGCGTCGTGACCGCTGATTCGGAGACCTCGACGAAGACCGTGTCCTCCCCGATCTCCTCGAAGGCGGCGATCGGAGTGTCTTCCCAAACCGCCTCCACGCCGGGCCGCCGGGCGAGCGCGTCCATCTGGTCGCTCGAGACAGTGCCGCGGACGATGACCGTCTCCTCGCCGGCCTCCTCCAGGCTCATCGCTCGAGCGCTGTCCGGCGTGGAGAGCACCGGAACGGGTGCGAAGTCGGGGTCGGACTGGAAGGCGGGAATGCTCTCCGCTATCTCCTGCAGCTCCGAAGCCGCCGACCCCTTCAATGCCGCCATCTCGACGATGACACGAAGGGGAGACCCCTCTTGCGCTGTCACGGCTGGCTCCTTTCGTTAACAAGACCCTATCAAAGCCTCTCCTGCCCGAGTAAGGTGCCAACCTTTTCGGAGACCTCCGAGTGAGGTTCTCCGCGTGAGACTTGGCGCAAGTCACCACCCACGCGGGCTCTGTAGAGGCAAATCACCGGGACGGCACCAAGCCGATCCTCTACGCACATCCTCAAGATGCTGTAGGGCCGGTCTTCCCCCCGGGAGGTTCCATCCTTTTCGGAGGTCCTAGGCTCCGTTTCCCGAGTCTCGTGTGGGTGCAAGGCGCGGGGGCTTCACGAAAGGCATGGCACCTCCCTGGGGGCGCCGCCGCAGCGTGCCGCATCCGCGCCGCGTCGGCGGGCGATGTTCCCTCTCCACGCGCGGGGGAGAGGGAATCGAGGCTCGGTCCGCGAACCTGCTAAAACCGCGCGATCAACTGCCCCGTGATCTTGCGGGCGATGATGTCGCCGAAAATATGCTGCTGGATCTCTTCGTCGGTGACGTTGGTGCCGATGATCGAGAAGGTGTAGCGATTGTCCGGGGAGCGGAAGCCGACGCTCAGGTTGAGAGCCGTGTACGAGTCGGTCGGCCCCCAGAAGCGGGAGTCGAGAACGTCGGTCCAGAACGCCTCGTCGACGTAGTTGGCGCTGCCGTTGAAGAAGTAGCGCTGCTGGTCGAAGGAGACGCCGAGGTTCGCCCGATGCTCGGGCGGCGTGCCGAGGGCGAGCACCAACTGGCCGTTGGGCAGGCGCTCCCTGTCGATCCCCTTGACCTCGGGCTCGTCCTGCCACGAGTAGTTCAGGAACCAGCTCCAGGGGCTGTTGCGCGGCCGCTGGCTGAAGCCGATCTCGACGCCGGTGTCGACGATCTCGCCGACGTTGCGGTAGGACTGCTGGTTGGGAAAGAGCCCCGGCGGCACCGCCGGAATGGGCGTGCCGAGCACGAACACCGGCCAGCCCGGCGGCGGGTTGAAGGGGCTGTAGAAGCCCGACGTGAAGAAGTCGGTGGAGTCTTTCGTCTCGTTCTCGTAGACCGAGACGGTGAAGGTCACCCCGTTGGTGAAGGTGCCGACGTAGCCGACCTCGACGGCGGTGAGCTGCTCTTCGGTCAGGAGCGGGTTGCCGACCGCCTGGATGGGAAGCACCTGGAGGAACGGGGTGCAGGTGGTCAAGACGAACTGGCAGGGCACGCCGGGAGCGAGCGCGGCGGAGATCAGAGTCGGATCGACCAGGGCGCCCGTCACGATGCCGACGTCGAGGAAGTTGTTGATCAGCGACGGCGAGCGGAAGGCGCGGTTCCACGAAGCGCGGAAAGTGCTCGATCCGTTCGGCGAGAACATCAGGGTGGTGCGCGGCGAGACCACCGATCCGATCGGATCGATGTCGTCCCAGCGAGCGCCGATCAGCCAGCGGAACTTGTCGCTGAAGAGGATCTCGTCCTGGATGAACACGCCGTACTCGTCGCGCGCGTCGCCGGCCGGCGCGATCGAAAGGTCGTAGCTGTTGCGGCGCGCCTTGGCGCCGTAGGTCACGATGTTCTTGCCGCCGACGACCCGGGTGTCGCTGTAGTCGAGGTCGTAGGTCGTGCTCTCGAAGAAGAACTGGATCGGGTTGCCGCTGGCGTCGACCGACAGCAGGTTCTGCGCGTCGCCGTCGAGGAAGTTGACGAAGAAGGTGGCCCGCTGCGCCTGGTTCTGCCAGTCGAACTTGACGAAGCTCATCTGGGTGCCGCTGTTGATGTCGAAAGGTCCGATGCCGGTGTGGATGATGCCGTCGGTACCGGCGTAGCCGCCGGAGACGCCCCAGAGCCTGCCCGGTTTCGAGTCCCAATCCAGTCGGAAGTTCAGCTTGGGCTGTGAGGTGCCCTGATTCTCGAACGGCGGGTAGGGCGTGCCGAGGGGATTGCCCGGCCCCTGGGTGCCCGGGATGAAGCCCATCGGCCGCTCGAACGGATCCTGCTCGTAGTAGCTGCCGGAGATCTTGTAGCCCATCTTGTCGGTGGCTCCGGCGTGGGAGATGCTGCCGTAGAGAGTGCTGAACTCGCCGCCGCCGAGCGTAATGCTCGTGCCCTGCATCTCACGCGGCGACTTGGTGATCAGGTTGATCACGCCGGTCATCGCGTTGGCCCCCCAGACGGCGCTGCCGGGACCGTTGACGACCTCGATCTGCTTGATCTCGTTGGTGTCGAGGGGCACCAGGTCCCACATGACGAAGCCGAAGAAGTCGAGATAGAGGGTGCGGTTGTCCATCAGCACCAGCTGACTGGTGGCCAGGGTGTTGGTGGCGGCGCGGCTGGTGACCGAGATGTCGCGCGCGCTGGTCTGCGAGACGTTGACGCCCGGCGCGTTGCGTAGGATGTCGCCGTAGTTGTCGGCCGGGATCTCTTCGAGCAGCTCGTCCGACAGCACCGTGATGGCCGCCGGCACCTCGTGAAGACGCTGCTCGGTTCTGGAGGCGGTGACGACGATGGTCTCCTCGACGACCTCGGAGTCGTCATCGTTGTCCTGGGCGATCGCCGGACCGATCGCGAGCGCCGTAAGCAGTCCGGCCGTGCACGACAGTTTCAGCAGTCTCATCTTTTCCCCTTTTGCAGAGATTCGCCGAGAGCGTGCAAGACGCCCCCGGGGACCAGATAAAGCCTCCAATGGTGGGCCGATGCTAGCAGAATCGCTCGAGCGACCGCAGCGCGGCCGCCACCGTTCCGTACCTCTCGCGCTGACCCAGCCGAAAGCCGGAGTGCACGGCGATCGCCAGGATGGCCACGGTGAAGACCGACTCCTCGCCGGGGCCGAGGGTCAGGAAATCGGCCAGGGGGTCGCGCCAGAAGAAGAGCACGGCGATGGCCAGCCAGTCGAGAACCGCGATCAGCAGCGCGCGCTGGCGCGCTCTCCACAGCTGATACCGACGCTCCTCGGCATCATCGGCCGCCACTCGCAGCCGGGCGACGTTCTCGAACAAGAGCTCCTCGACCGCCTCGATTCTGAGCATGCGCGATTCTAACGGCCGGGCCTCGGGGCTCGGTATGATCGGCGGCAACGCAGGAGCCCCAATGAAGAAGAGCTGGTTGACCGTCCTCGTCGTTCTGATCTTTCTCGGCTTTCTGGCCCTCGCCTTCGGACTGGCCTTCTGGTCGCAACGGCCGGCCCAGATCCAGCGGCAGACGGTCCTCGAGCTCGCTTTCGACCGCGCCTATCCGGAGCATCTGCCGTTCCAGCCGCTGACCGCCGGCCTGTTCGAGCCGGTGCCGACGCTCAGAAGCGTCGTCGAGGCGCTCGACCGGGCGGCGGCGGACGAACGGGTGGTCGGCATCGTCGCCAAGGTCGGCGCCCCGCCGATGGGCCTGGGCAGCGCCCAGGAGCTTCGCGACGCCGTGCTCCGCTTCCGCCAGTCGGGCAAGCCGGCGATCGCCTGGGCCGAGACCCTCGGGGAGTTTCGCCCGGGCAACGTGGCCGTCTATCTGGCGAGCGCCTTCGACACGATCTACCTGCAGCCTTCCGGCGACGTCACCCTGACCGGACTGCTCTACGAAGCGCCGTTCTATCGCGGGCTTCTCGACAAACTCGACATCGAACCCAGCCTCGAACGGCGCTACGAGTACAAGGGCGCGCCGAACAGCTATACCGAGACCTCGTTCACGGCGCCGCAGCGCGAGGCGTTGCAGCGGCTCGCAGATTCCCACTTCAGCCAGATCGTGGCGGGAATCGCGGAAGCGCGCGGGCTGCCGCCGGAGGAGGTGCGGCGGGCGAGCGAGCGCGGTCCGCTGCTCGGTCGCGAGGCCGTCGACGCCGGACTGGTCGACGAGCTGGCCTACCGCGATGCCGTCTATGCGGAGCTCGAAGAGCGATTCGAGGATCCCGAGCTCGTGTCGCTGTCGCGCTACAGCCGCCCCGAGAGCCCGCTCGGCTGGGCCGCGGTGCGGAGCGGCCGCGGCAGGAAGGTGGCGCTGATCTACGGCGTCGGCGCGGTGATGCTCGGCGAGAGCGACTACGACCCGCTGCTCGGTGGACAGAGCATGGGCTCCGACACCGTCGCGCGCGCCTTCCGCGATGCGGTCGAGGACGACGACGTCGAGGCGATCCTCTTTCGGGTGTCGAGCCCGGGCGGCTCGTACGTCGCCTCGGACACGATCTGGCGCGAGGTGAACCGAGCCCGCGAGGCCGGCAAGCCGGTCGTCGTCTCGATGGGTAACGTCGCGGCGTCGGGCGGCTACTTCGTGTCGATGGCGGCCGACGCCATCGTCGCCCAGCCGGCTACGGTGACCGGTTCGATCGGCGTCTACGCCGGCAAGCTCGTCACCCGCGGAATGTGGGCCAAGGCGGGAATCTCGTTCGACGACGTCCGCACCGGCGAGCGTGCCGCGATCTGGAGCGGCAATCATCCCTACGACGCCGGCGACCGCGATCGGCTCGACGCCTCGCTCGACCGGATCTACGACGACTTTACGGCCAAGGTGGCGGAGGGGCGATCGCTGACCCGCGACGAGGTCCATGAGGTCGCCCGCGGCCGGATCTGGACGGGCGAGGACGCGCTGGAGCGCGGCCTGGTCGACGAGCTCGGGGGATTCGCCGTCGCCCTGCGCCGGGTGCGGGAGGAGATCGGAGCCGACGAAGACCAGAAGCTCGATCTGCAGACGTTTCCGGGACCGCGCTCGCCCTTCGAGCTGTTGAGAGAGGGGCGGTGGATCGGGGCGCGCGCGGCGGCGGCACGGCGGCTGATCGAGGCCGCCCGGCCGGTGGCGGTGCTGGCCCGCGAGCTGGGTCTGCTCGAAGAGCGGCCGGGCGTGCTCAGGCTGCAGGTGCCGGGATTCGATGCGGAGGGGCGCTAGGGTGGCCAGCGCTCGGACCGCGGCTCTCGTCGCCGGCCTCCTGGCCGCGGCGGTCAACGCGGCGTTCGCGGCCGAGGTGGCCGCGCCGCCCGGTGGACTGGTGCGCTGGCCCGGCGGCGATCCCGAGCGGTGTGGGAGCGAGGGTCGGTCCTGGCAGCCGATCGACGGCGTCTGCTGGTACGCGATCGATCTGCTCGAACAAGCGCAGACGCTCGAGGTCTGGCGGCAGGTCGGCGGCGGCCGCGAGACCGCGGTGGTGCGCGTCGCGGACTATCCCTATCCGGTGCAACACATCACGATCACCGACGACTCCAAGGTCAACCTCTCCGAGGCGGACGGCGCTCGCGCCGCGCGCGAAGCGAAGCGGGTCGGGGCGCTGTGGGCGCACGACGGCCCCCGCCGCTTCCGACTGCCGCTCGCTCCGCCGCTCGACGACCTCCCGGCGGGCGGCCGCTTCGGCTCGCGCCGCTTCTTCAACGAGCAGCCGCGCAGCCCGCACAGCGGCGCCGACTTCGCCGCCGACTCCGGCGAGCCGGTCCGCGCCGCGGCGGAAGCGACCGTCGTTCTCGCTGCCGACCTCTTCTTCTCCGGCCGCAGCGTCTTCCTTCATCATGGCGACGGGCTGATCACCATGTACTTCCACCTGTCCCAGCTCGCGGTCGCCGAGGGTGATGAGGTGACGCGCGGCCAGAAGATCGGCGAGGTCGGCGCCACCGGCCGGGCGACCGGCCCGCACCTCCACTTCGGCATCCGCTGGCGGGGCGCTCGGGTCGATCCCGCGCTGCTGTTGGGCGACCCCGGCGTGATTCCGGCGTTGAGATAGCCGCGGCAGCTAGGCCGAGTCGGGCGCGGCCGGCAGCGGCGCTTGGCGCCAGCCGCGAGCACCGAGCCAGGCGTCGGCCTCCTCCCGCCCGTCGGGTTGGATCAGCACGTGCAGCTCGTCTCCGCTCTTGATCTTCCGTTCGGCGGAGTAGGGGAAGACTCGCTCACCGCGTCGAACCGCGATCGGTAGGAAGTCGCGGGTCCGCTCTCGTGTCTGCGCCGGCTCGGCTGCCGCCGCCGGCTCGGCCGGCTCGACCGGTTCGCGGGGCTCGGCGACGGTCCAGGTCTCCACCTGCGCCTGCCGGCGCTCGAGCCGGACGCTCCAGTCTCCGAGGCTGTGGGGACCGTCCCACAGCACCTTGCCGCCGAGGTTCTCGACCATCTTGGGCGTGACGTTGCCCCCGCCGCGCCTCAGCGCGCACCAGACCTTGCTCTCCTTCGACGCCTCGCGCACGCGCCGAGTGAACAGCAGATTCACCTCGTCGTTGGGCGTCAGGCCGAAGCAGCGCTCGCGGGCGTCGATCTCGGCGCGCGCCAGCAGACGGGGCTCCAGCGCGTTGCCGAACACCACCCGGAAGCCGCGCTCCTCGGCGACCCTGCATGTGCTCGGGTTGGAGTCGAGCACCAGCACGTCTTCGCCCACCTGCCGGTGGACGTCGGCGTAGGCGAGGGCCAGGGGGTTGGCGCCCAGGATGGCGACGCCGGTATTGCTCGCTCGCCGCACATTGAGTAGCCCGGCGAGGAAGCCGCCGCTCAGGCCCTGGATCAGCACGGTGGCGGCGATCACCAGGAAGACCAGCGCCCGCAGCTTGGGGCCGCCGTCGATTCCGGCCCGCGCCAGCTCCTGGGCGAACAGCGACGAGACGGCCGCCGCGACGATGCCGCGCGGGGCCATCCAGGACAGGAAGGTCTTCTCCTTCGTGGAGAGATCCGAGCCGGCGGTGCCGATCCAGATATTGAGTGGCCGCACCACCAGCATCAGGGCCAGCACCGTCCAGACGCCGCCGAGGCCGAGCGCCTGCACCTCCTCGACGCGGACGTCGGCGGCCAGCAGCACGAACAGCATGCCGATCAGCATGACCGTCAGCTGCTCCTTGAACTCCCGCAGCTCGTGCAGCTGCCGGGCTTCGAAGTTGCCGACGACCAGGCCCGCGATGGTGACGGCCATGATGCCGCTCTCGGGCAGCATCGCGTTCGACAGCTGGAAGAGGGCCAGCACGAGCGACAGGATGAAGACGTTGTCGAGCCCCTCCGGCACGATTCGATCGAAGCGCAGCAGGCCGATGATGAGGGCGCCGCCGACGGCGCCGACGAGCGTGCCGAGACCGAGGCGCAGCAGCAGGTCGAGGGCGCCCGGAGCCAGGCTTTCGCTCGGATGGAGGACGATCTCGAGCACCACCACCGCGGCGATGGCGCCGATCGGATCGATCAGCACCCCCTCGGCCTCGAGCACGGTCGCGACGCTGCGCTTCAATCGAACGCGCCGGAGAATCGGTCCGATCACGGTGGGACCGGTGACGATCACCAGGGCGCCGAAGAGCGAGGCGAGGTCCCAGGTCCAGCCGAGAAAGACCCGGGCCGCGATCGCTCCGCCGACGCCGGTGACCGCGGCGCCCAGGGTGATGAGCAGGCGGATGCTCCGCGCCTCGCGCTGCAGCCGCCGGAGGCGCAGGTTGAGGCCGCCTTCGAAAAGGATTACCGCGACGGCGAACCCGACGAGCATCTGGAGGGTCTCGCCCAGGATCTCGGGCCGGATCACTCCCGAGACGTCCGGTCCGAGCAGCACGCCGGCGCCCAGCAGCAGGACGATGCCGGGAACCTTGAGGTGCCGGGCCAGGGCCTGCGCGATCATGCCGACCGCCAGAGCGATCGCCAGGTGGAGGGCGGGGCTGTCGAATCCTTGGTGCATGCGCCCGCGATTGTAGCCGCCGGGGCCGGATTCCGGCCGGCGCCGACGCTATACTTTCTCTGGTTCGGTGAAAGGATCGGATGCAACGTCCGATCTCGGAATGCCGTATTCTCAGTAGACCGTCCACCGCATCCGAGGAATCTCCCGTGAAACTCAGTGCCATCACGCCCCTCGCCGGGATCCTTGTCGCCGGTGCCGCTGTCCTGTCGGCGCAGCCGCCGGACATGGCGATGCCGGTGAGCTACACGGAGGCCATCTCCGGCGACGTTCGCGAGCTGCTCGAGCTGACCGGCTCGGTCGAGTCGCTCAGCTCGAGCGTGGTCGCCGCGAGCATCAGCGGCGTCGTCGTGGAGCTGCGCGCGCGCGACGGTCAGGCGGTCCGGCGAGGCGCGGTCCTGGCACGGCTGCGGCCCGACACCTTCGAGCTGCAGCTGCGCTCCGCGGAGGGCCAGCTGGCCGAGGCCGAGGCGAGGCTCAAGCTGGCCGAAGGCCGCCGCGACCGCGCCCAGGGGCTGTGGGACGAGCGGGTGATCAGCCGCCAGGAGCTGGACGACGCCTTGACCGAGGTCGAGGCCGGAGCGGGCCGCGTGGCGCAGCTGCGAGCCGACGTCGCCCGCTTTCGCGACGAGCTCGATCGCACGGTGATCCGCGCGCCGTTCGACGGCGCGGTGGTTCGTGAGCACACCGCGGTCGGGGAGTGGGTGTCGGCGGGCGATCCGGTCGTCGAGCTGGTGGACGTCGGCGATCTCGAAGTGACCCTCGAGGTCCCGGAGTCGTTCTACGGCGGCCTGCTAGTCGGCGCCGACGCCGAAGTGTCGATCGCCGCGCTTCCCGATCTGCGGATTCGCGGCAAGGTGCGTTCGGTGGTGCCGCGTGCGGATCCGCAGGCTCGGACCTTTCCGGTCAAGGTGGCGATACCGAACGAGGAGAAGCGCGTCGGCGTCGGCATGCTGGCGCGGGTCAAGCTGCCGATCGGCACCGCCGCTCCGGGCATCCTGGTACCCAAGGACGCCCTCGTCACCGACGGCAAGCGACGCTTCATCTTCGTGATCGACGACGAGGACCACGTCCAACCGGTCGACGTCACGACCGGCCGTGGACAGGGCGTCTGGATCGCCGTAGAGGGCGATGTGGCCGCCGGCACGCGGGTGGTGACGCAGGGCAACGAGCGCCTGCGGCCGGGAGCGCGGGTCGACCCCAAGCTCAAGGAGTTCGCCCGGCCATGAATCTCGTCGAGGGCTCCATTCGCTATCCGGTGCGCGTCGCCGTCGGCGCGATCCTGCTGCTGCTATTCGGCGGCCTCGCGCTCTTGCGCATCCCGGTGCAGCTGACGCCGACCGTCGACGAGCCGGAGGTGAGCGTCACCACCTTCTGGCCCGGAGCCAGCCCGCAGGAGATCGAGCGCGAGATCATCGACGAGCAGGAGGAGCAGCTCCAGGGACTCGAAGGCCTGCTGCGGATGGAGAGCACCAGCTCCGACAGCTTTGGCTCGATCACCCTGCGCTTCCGCACCGGCACCGACGTCGACGCGGCGCTGCTCAGGGTGTCGAACCGCCTGCAGCAGGTGCCGAGCTACCCGAGGGACGCCGACAAGCCGATCGTGCAGTCGGGCGACGCCAACGCCAACGCCATGGCCTGGTTCGTGCTCCTGCCCACCGACGACGGCGGCTACGAGGGCGAGATCCCCGCGGAGCTGACCTTCTTCGAGAACTTCGTCAAGCCGGAGCTGGAGCGGGTGCCGGGCGTGGGCACGATCAACGTGTTCGGCGGGCGCGAGCGCGAGATGCAGGTCATCGCGGATCCGGCGGCGCTCTCGGCGCGGAGCATCACGCTCGTCGATCTGATGACCGCGATCGACCGCGAGAACCGCAACTACTCGGCCGGCGACTTCAACGAGGGCATCCGGCGCTACGTCGTGCGAACGGTGGGCGAGTACTCGGCGCCAGAGGAGATCGAGGACGTCGTCGTCGCGGTGAAGAACGCCGTGCCCGTCTACGTTCGCGATGTCGCGCGGGTCGAGGCGAGCTACGGCAAGCGGGATGCCGAGATCTTCTACATGAACCAGCCGACGATGGCGTTCAACGCGGTGCGCGCGCCTGGAGCGAACCTGCTGGAAGTGATGGCGACGATCAAGGAGACGCTGGTCCGGGTCAATCGCGATCTGCTGGCCGACCGGGGCCTCCACGTCGCGCTGGTCTACGACTCCACCCAGTACATCGGAAGCGCGATCGATCTGGTGCAGCAGAGTCTGATGCTCGGCGGCACCCTGGCGATCGTGGTGCTGCTGCTTTTTCTGCGCAGCCGCTCGAGCACGTTCGTCGTCGCCGCGGCCATCCCGATCAGCGTGATCGGCACCTTTCTGATGATGGCCGCCTTCGGGCGGACCCTCAATGTGATCAGCCTCGCCGGCATGGCCTTCGCCGTCGGCATGGTGGTCGACAACTCGATCGTCGTGCTGGAGAACACCTACCGGCACCGGCAGCGCGGCAAGAGCCGCTTCCGCGCCGCCCTCGACGGCGCGCTCGAGGTCTGGGGCGCCGTGCTGGCCAGCACCCTGACGACGATCGCCGTCTTCCTGCCGATCCTCTTCGTGCGCGAGGAGGCCGGCCAGCTGTTTCGCGATATCGCCCTGGCGATCAGCTGCGCCGTGGGCCTCAGCCTGGTGGTGGCGATGACGGTCATTCCCAGCCTCTCCGGCAAGATCCTGGGCGGCGCGGCACCCGAGGACGCGGCGGCCACCGGGTTCAGGGGACTCTGGGGCGGCGTCCGGCTGGCGGAGCGGTTCACCGGCTGGGTGACCGGGACCGTCTATCGCATCACCGGCAGCACGGCGAGCCGGCTGGCGGTCGTCGCCGGCTTCACCCTCGCCGCCGTCGGCCTGAGCTGGCTGCTGATGCCGAAGGCCGAATACCTGCCGACCGGCAACCAGAACTTCCTGTTCGGCATCATTCAGCCGCCGCCGGGGCAAAACCTCGACGAGAACGTCGCGATGAGCGACTACTACGACCGCGAGCTGTCGCATCTCTGGAACCGCCCGCCCGAGGAGACGATCGACGAGCCGGGCGGCGGGATCGCCGACTACTGGTTCGGGGCGGTGCCGAACATGGTCTTCATGGGCATCAGCGCTCGCGATCCGGTGCGGGTGCGCGAGCTCCTGCCGGAGTTCGAGCGCGTCAACGGCCAGCTGCCGGGGGCGTTCGCCTTCGTCTTCCAGTCGAGCATCTTTCAGCGCAGCTTCGGCTCGGGCCGCTCGATCGACGTCGAGCTCACCGGGCCGCAGCTCGAGCCGCTGATCGCGCTCGGCGGCCAGGTGCTGGGCGAGGTGATGGGCAAGCTGCCCGGTTCGCAGGCGCGGCCGGTGCCGAGCCTCGATCTCTCCAATCCGGAGGTTCACGTGCGCATCCACCGGCGCAAGGCGGCCGAGCTCGGTCTGTCCAATCGCGACCTGGGGACGATGGTCAACGCGCTGGTCGACGGCGCCAAGGCCAGCGACTACCAGCTCGATGGACAGGAGGTGGATCTCAAGGTGGTCGCCGAGGAGGAGTGGGACTACCGTACGCACCTGATCGAGCAGCTGCCCCTGGCGGTGCCCTCCGGCGAGGTCGTCACATTGGGCTCGATCGCCGACGTCGAGGTCTCCAGCGGACCGACCTCGATCGCGCATCGCGAGCGCCAGCGGGCCATCACCATCCAGGTGACGCCGCCTGAAGAGGTGCCGCTGCAGACCGCGATGGAGACGATCGAGGAGCAGATCCTGCAGCCGCTGCGGGAGCAGGGCCGGCTGGCTGGGCTCTACCGCGCCCGCCTCAGCGGCACGGCCGACAAGCTGACGCAGACGGCGGATGCCCTGCAATGGAACTTCGTCCTGGCGATCGTCATCACCTATCTGCTGATGGCCGCGCTGTTCGAAAGCTTCCTCCATCCGCTGGTGATCCTCTTCAGCGTGCCGCTCGCGGCGCTCGGCGGCTTCCTCGGCCTCGGAGTGGTCAATCTGTTCAACTACCAGGCGCTCGACGTGCTCACCATGCTCGGGTTCATCATCCTGGTCGGCACCGTGGTCAACAACGCGATCCTGATCGTGCATCAGTCGCTGAACCACATGCGCGACGAGGAGATGACGCCGCGGGAGGCGATTCGCGAGTCGGTGCGCACCCGCATCCGCCCGATCTTCATGAGCGTCTCGACCAGCGTCTGCGGCATGCTGCCGCTGGTGCTCTTCCCGGGCGCCGGCTCGGAGCTCTACCGCGGCCTGGGCAGCGTGGTCGTCGGCGGGCTCCTCGTCTCCACCCTGTTCACGCTCTTCCTGGTGCCGGCCCTGTTCAGCCTCGCCCTCGACGCTCGCGCGGCCCTGACGAGCCGCTTCAAGGATCTGGCCGAGCCCGCGGAAGAGGGCGCCTAGGAGCTCCGGCCGACCGGGGCGAAACTTTCCGGGCGCCGGTCTCGTCGTTAAGGGGGAGTCGGGCGGTACGGCCCGGCGTCGACAGGAGGATCTCCGACATGAACCGTCTACCATCCCTCGCGTTTCTCGCCACCCTGCTGCTCGCGCCCCTGGGCGCCGCCGGCGCCGACTCGGACCTCTGGCTGCATGTACGGGTCAGCGAGCGCGACGACGTCAAGGTCGCGGTCAACTTGCCGTTCCGGCTGCTCGACCGGGCGCTGCCGATGATCGACGTCGACGGGCACATCTCCGAGAACGCGGTCGACATCGGCAACCGCCGGCTGAGCTATTCGGAGATGCGTGAGCTCTGGCTGGAGCTGCGCGACGGACCGGACATGGAGTTCGTGACCGTCGAAGAGAAGGACGAGTCGGTGCGGGTGTGGAAGGAGGACGGCTTCTTCTTCGTGCGGGTTCGCGATCGCCAGGACGACGTCGACGTGCGGATGCCGCTCGAGGTGGTCGACGCTCTCCTCGGCCGCGAGGGCGCGTTCGACTTCGAGGCCGCGCTGCGCGCCCTCGCCGAGCAGGGCGAGGGCGAGCTGGTAACGGTCCAGGGCGGCGACGAGTCGGTGCGGGTCTGGGTGGACCGCGCGCCGGAGGCCGCCGGCCGATGACCCGAACGGCCAAGATCTGGGCCGTGCTCGGCGCCGTGGCGGCGACCACGCTCGCCGGTTGGCTGCTCGTCGTCACGGCGGTCTACGCGCTCGGCGGTCTGATGACCGTGCGGGTGGTCGATCGGAGCGCGGGGTTCGATCTCTACCTGCCGGTGCCGATGGCGGTGGTGGACGCCGCCCTCGCCTCGGCGGCGATTCCGGCCGTCTACACCGCCGGGTTGGGCGGTGGTCTCGAGGTCGACGGTCTCGGCGTCGACCTCGGAGAAGTCGGTCCGGTCCTGGTCGGGCTCCTGGGCGAGATCGACGAACTGCCCGACGCGACCCTGGTCGAGGTCATCGACGGCCGCGAGCGCGTCAGGGTGTCGAAGGCGGCCGGCAAGCTGCGGATCGAGATCGAAGAGCCCGGCACGTCGATCGACGTCGCGATCCCGGCCCGGGCCCTCGCTCGCCTGGCCGACCGGGTCGTCGACTGAGTCGCCGCCCGGGCGCTGCGGCTAGAATCCGCGCCATGAACGACGAGGCGCGCTTTCTGCTCCTGCAAGCCCGTCATCCGGACGATCCGATGCGCGAGCAGGAGCAGCGCTGCTTTGCCGACAAGCTGTCGGTCGAGCCCCGGCGCATCGTCTGCTGGGATCTGCTCAAGGGGCCGCCGGCGTTCTCGGTCGTCGCCGGGTACGACGTCTTGATGATCGGCGGCAGCGGTGACTTTCTCGTCTCGGAGCGCGATCTGCCGCAGTTCTCGGCGCTCCTGGCCCTCCTGGTGGAGGTGACCGAGCGCTCGTTCCCGACCTTCGCGTCCTGCTTCGGCTTCCAGTGCATGGTGGAAGCGCTGGGAGGCGAGATCATCTACGACCCCGAGCGAACCGAGGTCGGGACCTACGAGCTGACGCTCACCCAGGCGGGCCAGGCCGATCCGCTGACCGGCTATCTGCCCGAGCGGTTCGCCGCCCAGATGGGGCGCAAGGATCGGGCCCGCCGTTTGCCGTCGGGCGCCATCCACCTGGCCTCGAGCGAGCTGTGCCCCTACCAGGCGTTCCGCATGGTGGGCAAGCCGATCTGGGCCACGCAATTCCATCCCGAGATGAACCGGGCGGAGAATCGCGAGCGATTCGAGACCTATCTCGAGGGCTACAAGAACCTCGCGGACAGCGATGCCGAGGCGACCCTCGAGCGTTTCGCCGAGAGCCCCCACACCTCCGGCATGCTCAGTCGTTTCATGGAGATCGTGCGCAACCGACCGTAGCCCGACCCTCTCGCCGATCGGCCAGGAGGGTCGGCGCTAGCCGGCGATCTGGTGAAAGAGGCTCGACTCGCGTTTGAAGAACCCCTCGGTGTGGAGCGAGTCGGCGAGGCCGAAGTGCTCGTAGTCGAGGTGGTGACAGAGCTCGTGGAAGAGGGTGCGGATGAACGCCTTGAAGGCCACTATCTGGCGGCGCTGGGCGGTTCGCATCCAGACGGTGAGCCGCGCCGGCCGGCCGTCGTCCGGCGGCTCGTAGAGCCCGTGGAGCTCGCCCCATGTACGCGACGGGCGCTTGGCCAGCACTCGCACCTTCGCCGGCGGGGCGCCGAGCTGCTCGTTGATGCCGTCGACCAGCTTCTGGCAGGCGGTCTCGAGGGCTCGCTGGCGGTCTTCGGCCAGCGCTTCGGCGGCCGAGAGCGCCAGCGGCCGCAGCGTAGACGCCGAGGGCAAGGGGACCTCGGTCAACTCGTCGCTCCGACGGTAGACTCGCTGCAGCTTCGGGCTCAGCCGGTGGTAGTAGTCGAACGGGGACAAAGAGAAAAACCCCGCCACGGCGAGGCGCCGTGCCGGGGCTCCCAAACGTTGGGCTTGCGGACGCGGTTCAGTCCGCGACGCGGTCCTTCAGGCCCTTGGCGGGCTTGAAGTACGCGTACTTCTTGGCCTCGATGTAGATCTCTTCACCGGTGGCCGGGTTGCGGCCCTTGCGGCCCGCGCGGCTCTTGGTGCCGAACGACCCGAAACCCGCCAGCTGTACCTTGCGCCCGCCATCGAGCTCGGTGGCGATGATGCCGTGACCGGGCTTCGTCTCGAAGATCGTGGCCACGATCTCTGCGGCCTTCGCCTGCGAGATGTCACACTTCTTGGCGAGCTTCTCGGCCAATTCAGCTTTATTCATGCGGTCTCCTTCTCTTGCTCTTCGCGGATGGCCCTCCCGCGCGGGAGGCTCCCTCCAAGTTAAAAAATGGGATGCTGTCCTTGGTTTCTGCTCAAGCAGAGGCTCCACCTGGGAGCGTTCTGTCGGTCCTCGGGCCGGCGCCGCAAGCGACGCTTTCAGACTCGGACCACTATCTGATGGCGGGATGGTACCACGCCACCGGCCTCTGAGCCAGTATCAATCCAGGTTTTTGTTGGAGTTTTTCCAGAAGAGCTCGTAGGCGTTCCACAGCGCGCTCGGCTCGAGAACGGCCGGCCGGAAGTTGCCGAGGTCCCGATGGGCGCCGGCCAGGACGTTGGGGCTGACGATCCAGATGAACGGCAGCTCCTCGGCGAGGATCTCCTGGACCCGGTCGAAGAGCCGTTTGCGCTCGACCGGGTCCATCTCGGCGAGCTGGCGGTTCATCAGCGAGTCGATCTCCGCCTCCCAGGGCGTGGCCGGGGTCTCCTGTCTCAGCGCCCACAGGTGACTCGCGCCCGAGCTCAGCCAGACGGCCATCGAAGAGTTGGGGTCGACGTCGCCGCCACCGAGGCCGAGCACGCAGGCGTCGTAGTCGCACGAGTTGAGCAGCCGATCGACCATGGTGCGGAACTCGAGCGGCACGACCTGGACGCTCATCCCGAGCTGCCGCAGGTCCTCCTGCACGATCGCCGCGATCTCGAGCCGCTGCGTGTTGCTCGAGTTGGTGATGATGGTGAACTCGACCGGCGTGCCCGCCGCGTCGACCAGCTGCTCGTCTTCGTTCCAGGAGAATCCGGCTTCCGCCAGCAGCCTGCGAGCGCCGTCGATCGACCGGCTTACCGGCGCGATTCGCTCGTTGCGCCAGAGCCGGTTGCCGGAGGTGACCGGGCTGTCGATCACGGTTGCGCGGTCGCTGTAGACGAGGCGGCGAATCCCCTGCCGATCGATAGCCTGATGAACCGCCCGACGAAAGTCGCGCTGCCGGAACCACTTCTGGCGGGCGGCGACCTCTGGAAGGTCGGCGTCGGCCAGGTCGTTGAGGTTGAAGAAGAGGAAGTTGTAGGCGAGGCCGGCGCCGAGGTCCGTCAGGACGTAGCTTGCGTCGGGACCCCGCGCCTCGAGCGCGGCGAAGTTCTCGGCGCTGAGGCCGCTGACGATGTCGACCTCGCCGTTCTGGAAGCGAATCGCCTGGGCGTCCTCGCTCGCCACCACCAGGAACACCAGCTCATCGAGATAGGGCAGCGGGTTCCCGGCTTGATCCCGGCGCCAGTAGTGAGGGTTGCGCGCGAGCGTCAGCCGCTCGCCGGGGCGGTAGGAGGTCGGCTGGAAGGGGCCGAGCCCGGCGATCTGCTCGGGGGGCGTGCCCAGGCCCCAGGCCGTGCCCAGCGTGCCGCTCGCGTAGCTCTCGGCGAGCAGGTGCTGGGGGACGATGGCGACGCTGTCGAAGATACGCTCGCCGACCGCGTAGGGCGCGGCGAGCTCGAAGGTCACGGTGTGGCTGTCGATCTTCTCTACCCGGATCGGCTCGCCCGCGACCATCAGCAGCTGCCGGTTCGAGGAGCCGACCTCGGGATCGAGGTGGACCGCGAAGCTGAAGACCACGTCGTCGGCATCGAACGGCTCGCCGTCCGAAAAGCGTATGCCGCGGCGCAGATTCAGGGTGTAGAGCGTTCCGTCGTCCGACACCGACCAGCTCTCGGCCAGGGCGGGCTCCACCTCCTGGGTGTACCGATTGATATGGATCAGATCGGCGCTGGTCAGGTAGCGAAGGGTCTGCGCCGTGCGATTCGCGACGAAGAGCGGATTGAGCGTGTCGGGCTCGGCTCTGAGCGCCGCGACGAGACGGCCTCCCGGCCTTCCCGCCGGTGCTTCGGCTGCGGCCGGCTCCGGCGTCCGGCCGTCGTCGGCCGATCGGCCGCAGGCGAGCATCGACAGCAAGCTGAGGGCGGCGAGCAGCCGCGGTATGCGGTCGGAACGGTTCAAGATCTCGTGGCCGGATCGTAGGCCGGGACTGTAGCACCCCGCGCCACCAGATCGTAGGCCAGGATGACCGCGATGAGCGCGACCCCGGGGGCGACCATCCACCACCAGCCGGAGGCGAGCACATGGAAGTGTTGCAGCTCGCCCAGCATGTTGCCCCAACTGGGTAACGGCTGGTTGACGCCGATGCCCAGAAACGACAATCCGACTTCGGCGAGGATGAACTGGGGCACCAGCAGCGCCCCCTGGGTCCAGGCCACCGCGGCGGTACGGGGCAGGATGTGGCGGCGCAGTAGGTAGAGGTTCGAGGCGCCGAAGCCGCGGGCGGCGCGCACGTACTCGCGCTCGCGCGCGCTCAGGGCGACGCCCCGAACGAGCCGGGCGGATCGCGGCCAGCCGAAGCAGCCGAGAATCAGCACGACGGTCAGTAAGGCTCGGGCCGGCGGCGTGTCGAGCGGCTGCACCGCGCGTGCGGCGATCAGCAGGTAGAGCCAGGGCAGGGCCATGAAGACCTCGGTGACGCGCATCAGCAGCCGATCGAGGCCGCCGCCGTAGAAGCCGGACAGCCCGCCGACGAGGGTCCCCAGCAGCAGGGCGATGCCGGCGCCAAGAATGCCGGCGAAGAGCGAGACCCGGCCGCCGTGGACCAGCCGCGAGAAGAGGTCGCGCCCGAGGCCGTCGGTACCGAGCAGGAAGAACCGGCCGGGCTGGTCGACGCCGAAGAGGTGCCGCGACGCCGGAAAGACGCCGAGGAGCCGGTAGGAGTCGCCCCGGGCGAAGAGGCGTATCGGGAAGCGCTCGCTCCGCCTCTCGACGTATCCACGGCCGTCGGCGTCGGGCTCGAGGGCGTAGACGAAGGGCACGAGGTGGAAGCGCCCCTCGTCGTCGATCAGGTGCGGCCGGGTCGGCGGCGCGTAGGCGAAGTCGCGATTCTGGTCGGCGTAGCCGTACGGCGCGATGAACTCGGCGAACAGCGCGCCCAGGTGGAGCGCGAGCAGCACGAGCCCGGCCAGCCTGGAGAGCGAGCCCTTCACCTCGACTCCTGCCGGATTCGGGGATCCACCAGGTAGAGCAGCAGATCGGCGACCAGGTTGCCGACCAGGAGCAGGGCGGTGGACGCCATGATTCCGCCGAGCACGACGTAGGCGTCCTGCTCGAGTACCGCGTTCAGCATCAGCGGACCGATCCCCGGCCAGGTCATGATCACCTCGATCAGCAGCGAGGCGCTGAGCAGCGAGGCGATCGAGAGCCCGAGAAGGGAGATCAGCGGATTGGCCGCCGCCGGCAGCGCGTAGCGCAGTATGCGGCGGCGCACCGGAATCCCGGCGCCGCGTACCGCGCGCAGGAAGGGGGAGCGCAGGACCTCGGCGAAGCTGGCCTGCACGTGGCGGAAGAGGGTCGGCACGGAGACCAGAACCAGGGCCAGGGTGGGCAGGAAGGCGTGATGGGCGAAGTCGGCGAGCTTGCCGAGAGCCGATGCCCGCTCGAACTCGAGCGACACCATGCCGCCGGTCGGGAACCAGCCGGTGCGAAGCGCGAACAGCAGGAGCGCCAGGGCGAGCAGGACGTCGGGGACCGCCAGCAGCACCGAGCTCGCACCGCGCGACAGCACGGCGCCCCAATGTCGCCGGCGGTGGGCGGCCCAGATGCCGAGCGGCAGGGCGACCGCCCAGGCCAGGAGCGTGGCCAGGCCTCCCAGCAGAAGGGTATTTCGTGCCGCGGTGGCGACCACTCCGAGCACCGGTTCTCCGGTGCGGTAGGAGTAGCCGAGCTCGAGCCGCGCCAGCGAGCCGACCCAGTAGAGGTAGCGGGCCGCGGGCGAGCGATCGAGAGCGAGCCGCTCGTTCATCAGCTCGACCGTCTCGGCGGATACCTCGGGATCGAGCCTCAGGCGGCTCAGGTAGTCGCCCGGCGCAAGCTCGATCAGCAGGAACGTGAGAAGCGAGACGCCCAGCAGCAGGGCGGCGCCGTGCAGGAGTCGTCGGAGGAGAAAGCGCATGCGGTCTACACCGCCCGGAGTGAGCCGGCGGCGACCAGGCGTCTCGTCGCCGGGGCCGCGGGGTGGGTCAGGATCTCGTCGACGGACCCGCGCTCGACGATCCCGCCGGCGTCCAGCACGATCACCTCGTCGGCCAGATGCGCGACCATCGAGAGATCGTGCGAGATGTGGAGGCAGGCCGCGCGCCGGGCGCGGAGCAGGCTGTCGAGTAGGTTGGCCACCTGCGCCTTGAGCGACACGTCGAGTCCGGAGAACGGCTCGTCGAGAATCAGCACGCTCGGCTCGATACTCATCGCCCGGGCGAGGTTGAGCCGCTTGAGCTGGCCGCCGCTGAAGTCGCGCGCTCGGCGCGCCAGCGCCTCGACCGGCAGGCCGACGAGCTCGGCCAGCTCCTCCACGCGCCGCCGCCGCGCCGGCGGATCGAGGCGGCCGGCCAGCCGAAGCGGCTCCTCGAGCGTCGTGCGCGCCGACCAGGTCGGGTTGAACGCGCCGGCCGAATCCTGAAAGACCAGCTGGATCTGCCGCCGGGCAGCGCGTCGCGCGCGCTCGTCGAGTCCCTCGAGGCTCCGGCCCCGATAGAGCAGGTGGCCGGTATCGGCTTGTTCGTGCAGGCTGAGGCAGCGGGCGAGCGAGGACTTGCCCGCTCCGGAAGCGCCGACCA
>JAHEKO010000002.1:0-7559 GCA_024638355.1 Acidobacteriota bacterium | reverse complement strand
GCGCGCTCGTCGAGTCCCTCGAGGCTCCGGCCCCGATAGAGCAGGTGGCCGGTATCGGCTTGTTCGTGCAGGCTGAGGCAGCGGGCGAGCGAGGACTTGCCCGCTCCGGAAGCGCCGACCAGGGCGGTCACCCGACCCGGCACGAGCGTCAGATCGACCGCTTCGAACGCTTTCACCCGCTCCGGCTCGCGCCACCACCCGCGACCCCGCGTGTAGCTCTTGCCGAGCCCCCGCGCCTCGAGGATCGGCCGCGGAGCCCCGGTTCCGGAGCCGCTCACCGCTGCGCCGCCTCCGCCACCGCCCAACACGCCACCCGGCGGCCTTCGTCGATCGGGGTAAGGGCGGGACACTCGGAGCCGCAGCGCTCCAGCCGATCCGGGCAGCGCGCGTCGAAGGCGCAGCCGGGGGGCGCCGGTGCGAGGCTGGGAGGCGCTCCCGGGATGACGGCCAGCGGCCTGCGCTCTCCGCCGCGCGCGCGGGCGGTTGGCGCGACGCAGCGCAGCAGCTCGCGGGGGTAGGGATGCGCCGGCCCGGCGAGCAGCGCCGCCGCGGGCCCCTCCTCGACAATGCGGCCGGCGTACATGACCACGATGCGGTCGGCGACGCGGGCCAGCAGCGCCGGGTCGTGGCTGACCAGCAGCAGCGCCATGCCCAGGTCTCGGCGCAGGCTCGCGAGCAGGTCGAGCAGCGCCGCCTGGGTCACGGTGTCGACCGCCGTGGTCGGCTCGTCGGCGACCACCAGCTGCGGACCGCAGGCGAGCGCCTGGGCGATCACCACGCGCTGGCGCTGGCCGCCGCTGAGCTGGTGGGGGTAGGCGCGGAAGGCCGCCTCCGGATCGTCGAGGCGAACCTGACGCAGGAGCTCGACGGCGCGGCGTCGAGCCGCGTCGGGCGTCACCCGGCGGTGGGCGCGCACGACGTCGCAAATCTGGCTGCCGACGCGGAGGAAGGGCGACAGCGCGAGCCCCGGCTCCTGGAAGACCATGGAAATGTGGTCGCCGCGCAGACGATCGAGCTGCCGGTCGGAGAGTCCGAGAAGCTCGCGACCCGCGAAGCGCACGCTGCCCGCCGGGATCCGCGCCTCTGGCGGCAGCAGACCGAGGAGGGCGAGCGCCAGGGTCGACTTGCCCGATCCGGACTCTCCGAGGATTCCGACGACCTCGCCGCTAGAGACGTCGAGGTCGACGCCGCGCAGCGCCTCGGTTGGCTGCGCGCGCTCCGGCGCGTATTCGACGCTCAGAGCGCGGACCTCCAGCAGGCGGTCCGGCTCGGGGTTCAGATCGCTCTCCATTCCGACTCGCCGCGCAGGCCGGCCGGACCAGAGTACCCCTTCCGCAAGGGTCGGGCAGGGGAATCCGTAACGCTTGAAGGTCGGCGGTCCGCGGCTCAGACGTGGTCGACGCTGAGCTCGAAATCCCGCCGGCCGATATCGGGCACCCGCGCGTCCTCGGCGGGATAGCCGACCGGCAGGAGCAGGTAGGGACGCTCGTTGGCGGGGCGCTCGAGAATCTTCGCCAGGAATCGCATCGGCGCCGGTGTGTGGGTCAGGGTGACCAGTCCGGTGAGGTGGAGAGCCGCGATCAGGAGGCCGCAGGCGATGCCGACCGATTCGGGGGCGTAGTAGTGCTTGAACCGCTTGCCCCCCTTGGTCAGCCCGTAGGTCTGGGCGAAGACCACGATCAGCAGGGGCGCGATCTCGAGGAAGGGCTTGCGGGTGTCGGTGCCGAGCGGCGCTAGCGCCTCGAGCCACTCGCGGGGCGCGCGCCGCTCGTAGAAGTCCCGCTCCTCGGCCTCGGCGGCGGCGCGGATCCGCTTCTTGACCTCCGGGTCGCGGACCACCGTGAAGTGCCACGGTTGGAGGTTGGCCCCGCTCGGCGCGCTGCAGGCGATCCGCAGGCAGTCTTCGATCACGGCCTCGGGTACCTCGCGATCCGAGAAGTGACGCACGCTGCGCCGCCTTTCCATCGCCGAGCGCAGCTCGGCGGCGCGCGCCCGCATCTCGGCTTCGGGATAGGCGCGGTAGCCGGGAAGCGGAACGGTCTTGATCGTCATTCCGCGCCGCTCGGGCCGTTCGACTCCGAGTAGCTCACGACGGGTCCGCGATCGGCATCGAACAGCACCTTGTGCTCGCCGCGCTCGCGAATGCGCTGCTCGATCAGGGCGACGAGCTTCTCTCGCCGCTTGAACAACGCCTTGATCTCGAACTTGCTGGCGTAGGGCTTGAGGTGCTTCTCGACTTCCTTCGGGTCGAGCGACCGGAGGGCCGCCAGCATCGCGCGCGAGCAGCGCCGCACGCGGTCGGGGCGCACCAGATCGCGAGTCTGCGACATCGTGCGGGTGTGGTCGATGAACCACATGTCGAAGCCGTCGGTCCAGAAGATGTTCTGGCTGTTGCGGTCGGTGTTGGCCACCAGGGCGTCGAAGACCCGCATGTCGTGCATCTGCAGGTAGAGGTGCGGGCTCTTGGGGTCGTCCCCGACTTCGTCGCGAAAACCGAAGAGGTTCGTGCCGTTCTCGATCCATAGCGCGAGCGAGCCGGTCTCGCGGCCGATCTTGCGCTCGACCGCCGGCGGCACGTTGGTCATGCCCATCAGCTTGCTCAGCTCGTAGGCGGCAACCTGGCCGCGATAGCTGTCGCGGAAGTACATCACCTTGCTGCCGTCGTCGAGCACTACCGGTCTCGTGGGGCTGCCGCGCGAGTCGTCGATGGTGTGGAAGACGCCGTGGGCACGGGTGCCGCCGAGCTCGAGAACGGCCTTGCGGGCGCCGGACTTGCCTTGCCCGACCAGCTTCAGGGAGAGGACGTTCGCGTCGTGCAGGAAGCGCTCGATCGCGTCGAGCTCCTGGAAGGGCAGGGGCTCGCCGTCGGCACCGTAGAAGATCCGCGGCGCCGGCGCGGCCGCCGGCGAGCTCGCTTCGTCGGTCTCGGTCGCCGGGTCCTGCGGGTCGGCCGCGCCATGGCCGTTGGTTCCCAGGCTCGTCTCGTCGGGGTCGCTGCCGTGGCCGTTGGTGCCGAGGCTGCCGTCGTCGGCGTCGCTCTCGCGGCCGTTGGTGCCGAGGGCCGCCTCGCCGTCGGCGGGTTCCGGATAGATCTCGGAGATGCCGGCCGTGGAGATCTCGAGCGCCGAGGGCCGGCCGCCGTAGTAGGAAGAGAGCATCCCGGTGTCGATCAGGAAGAGGCGCCCGTCGAGCCGGTTGAGGATCGTGTGACCGGCGAGGGGCGAGTGCGCGGCGACCGTGCGCGTCACGCCGTAGGCCTGGTCGGTCTGGTCGAGGAGCGCCGCGAGCTGCTCGTCGTCGAAGCCGAGCGGCGTCTCGGCGTAGCCACGGAACCAGAGGGGGCTGTCCGCGGCGAAGAGCTCGTCGATCAGCGTATTGCCCAGGTCCCAGGCCCCCTGCGCCAGCTCGAGCTGGGGCTGGCTGGCCGGGAAGCGGATCTGGTGCTCGAGGGCGAGACGCATTTGAGACCACGAGAAAGAGGGGAGCAAGAGCCCCTGCCTCTCGAGCTTCTTGCGCTCGACGGCCAGCTCCTCGATGCGGTCGTGGTGCGCGCGGGTGATCTCGTCGAGCGTCCGGCCGGCCACCGAGGCGGCGATGCCGCCGTGGAGGAAGAGGGTGTCGCCGACCGTGACCGCCACCGGCAGGCTCGCCAGCCAGCGGCCGTAGCGGCCGTCGACCGACATCGCTTCCCGATACTCGAGGAGACCGGGCGGATGAGCCGCCATCCACTCCTCGCGGGTCTGGCCGATGAACGCGTCGAGCTCCGGCCGGCTCTCGAGCTCGAATTTCTCGCGCAGCAGCTTCTCGATCCGCTCGCGGTCGCGGCGCCACCTCTCCCACTTCTTGAACGCGGCGTTGCGGCGCTTTTCCGACCGGTCGTCGGCGAAGCTCGCGGCGATTTCGGGATTGATCACCGCGTCGCGTTCTTCGCCGATCAGGTTCATCGCCTCGTGATTGCCGAGCAGGATGTGCACCTCGCCGCCCCGCTCCGCCGCCTGCCGCTGGATCCGGAGCAGCAGCTCCATGGTGTCGCGAACCCGCGAGCCGCGATCGGTGAAGTCGCCGGTCTGAACGAACCGGCTGTCGACGCCGATCCAATTCATCTCGGCGTCGAGCAGCCCCGCGGTCTCGAGGATCTCGACGAACTCCTCGTAGGCGCCGTGGATGTCGCCGACGGCGACGATGCGCCGCTCGGCCGCCGCGCCCGCCGCCGCCGACACTCCGAGGCAGGCGAGGAGGAGCGCCGTCGACAACCGAGGCCATGATGGACGGTGTGACATCGCTAGCTTGACTCCTGGAAATGCGGGATCAAGTGGCGGAAGAGCGCCTTGATGATCTCGATGTTATGGGCGAGCAGATCGAAGAAGTCTTCGGCCTCGATCGCCAATACCAGGGTATCGGACTCCGCGACCGCGGCGGCGTTGCGCAGTCTGCCGGTGAGGATCTCGAGCACTCCGAAGGTCGTCAGCGGGCCGGCGACACGAACTCCGCCGTCGCCGTTCTCCAGCTTGACCGCGCCGCGAACGACGCAGTAGAGCGAACCGGCGGAGTCGCCGGACTCGAAGATCCGATCGCCGGCGAGGAAGCTCCGCTCGCGCGCGATGGCGGCGATCCGCAGGACCTCCTCGGCCTTGCAGAACGAGAAGATGTCGACGCTCTGAAGGAATACGACGGTTTCGATGCGCGCCAGCTCTGGCAAGGGGAGGCTCCGACAGCCCCCAAGTTGATCACAAACGGCGTGACCGAGCGAACCTCCGGCAACCTCACGCGCGTTCTACGACCCAGGCCGCGGTCTCGCGCACCAACGGGTCCGACGCGTCCCGAGCCAGCCGCCTCAGCCGTGGGTAGAGCTCGCTCGAATCGTGGATATGGATGGCGTAGAGCGACGCCAGAACCAGAGCATTGCCTTCCTGATCCGAGGGGTCGTCGCCGGCGATCAGCTCGCGCAGGGTCGAGCTGCGCGAGGCGACCGGAATCTCGAAGAGCCGCCAGGCGTTGAGCAGCTTCTCGCGCACCGGTTGGTCGTCGATGACCGCGAACACCGCGCGCCGCGACTCCCCGGTCAGCAGGTTGTCGAGGTACTCGAGCGCGTGCGCGCGCTCCGCACCGGCGCCGCGCGTCAGCCCGCCGTAGGCGGCCTCGATGTCGGTGGGGTCGTGCCGGATGGAGAGCAGGCGGAAGATGTTGCCGACGTGGTCGGATGCCCGCTCGGCCAGCAGGCGATCGAGCAGATCGGGAATGGAGTCGTCGGTCCATTCGACGCGGGCGCCGGCGCAGTCGGCGCTCCCCAGCACCCCCAGTCCGCGCAGGCGCGCCAGGGCGCGCAGGTAGGCGCGCGCCTCTTCGACGATGGCCGCCTCGATCCGGGCGGTGACCTCGGCGTCGAGCTCGAGGAGCCCGCGCCCGTCCTTGAGCGACTCGATCAGCTTGCGGCGGGTGAACAGGTCGTCGGTCGAGGCCAGGGCGTCGACCAGTGCCCGCATGGCCGCCGGGCTGCGGAGCAGCTCGAGCACGCGGGGGAGGGCCCGGCGTACCCAGACCGGCTCGCCCGGATCGGTCAGGAAGTGACTCAGGGCGGGGATGACCTGGTCGCCGAAGGCGATCAGCGCGGCGCGGGCGTCGCGCTTCACCCGCCGGTCTCGCAGCAGCGACACCAAGGTGGGCAGGTAGTGCGGGCTCGAGCCGTCGCGCAGCACCCTCTGGCGGACCGCGGCGACCGCCGCGCGCACCACCTCCGGCCGGCGGTCGTAGAGGAGGGCCATCAGCTGATCGCGGTAGCGGGGCTCGTTGATCGCGCCGATCGCGCGCGCCGCCTCGCTACGAATCCCGGGATCGGCGTCGATGAGGAGATCGCCGAGAACCGGGCGCGCCCGGGCGCGCATCTCCTCGTCGCCGTGGTTGGTGAGGCAGGCGACCGCCGCGGCACGGACCCCGGCGTCGGCCTCGTCGAGGCGAGGCAGCATCAGCTCGCACGCATCCTGACCGTGCAGGTCGGCGAGCACGCGGATGGCCTCGGCGCGCACGTCCGGGTCCTCGTCGCCGAGCCGCCGCTCGATCAGCGGCACGGCGTCCAGCCGCCCGGCGAGCGCCAGCACCGACAGCGTCTTGCGGCGAACGTGCGCGTCGTCGTGGTAGAGGAGGAGAGGCGGGATGAGCGCCAGCCGGCCGTGGGACGAGAGGATGTCGAGGCTGTGCAGAACCTGCCGCCGGTCGCTGGCGGCCAAGGACTGCATCAACAGCTCGAGCGTGACCGGGTCGGAGAGGTCGATCGGGATGGTCGGATCGACCGTACGATGCCGGAGGCCGGCGCGAAAGGCCTTCACGTACTCGCGATAAACGCGCACGGTGACGAGCAGCCACACTGCGGCGAAGGTCAGCGACAACCACGCGGTTTGAGCGGCCGTCATCAGCCCGAAGGTGACCGGCAGGAGCAGCAGCGCCGCGACGCCCTTGGCGCCTCGCTGTAGAAAGACGTCGATGAAGGCCTTGGCCCGCGCCCGGATCCGGGCCGGCACCGGCAGGAAGAGCAGCTCGCGCGTCGCCTGGTCGATGGAGTAGCGGAGGCCGTTCTCGCCGATCTTGAGGACGAGCGCCGCGGCGATCACCAGGCCGGGGAGCATGCCGATCGCGACCAGCAGGAAGGCGGAGCCGACCGCCAGGCAGACCGGCAAGATGCGCATCGCGAAGGAGATGCCGAGCGTGCGGTGGATGCGGCCGGTCAGGACCAGCTGGAAGAGGAAGGCGGAGATGCCCATCACGCTGAAGAAGTTGCCGAAGAAGGCGGTGCGCTCCTCCAGGCCGGTGGTGCGGCTCTCCACCGCCCAGTTGAACTGCAGGTCGACGATCTGGCCGACGACCACGGACAGCACCATGAGGATGGCGATCCAGCGTAGCTGCGCCGAGTCCTTGAGGGTCTCGAGCCCGCCTTGCGCCTTGTCGAACTTGCCGAAGGCGGCGCTGACCTCCGGCTCGCCGGCCACCGGCTGCAGCGGGCCGAGCCGGCGCATGATCACCGCCACTCCCACCAGCGCGGCGGCGGCGGCGACGAGCGGTCCGCCGATGGCCGAGATCTCGTTGGTCAGCCGCGCGATCTGGCCGCCGGCGATGCCGCCGAGCAGGCCGCCCGCGCCGATGAAGCTGAAGAGCCGCCGCGCCTGCCGGGCGTCCAGGCTGTTGTTGGCCAGGCTCCAGAATTGGCTGATCAGCACGGCGAACACGATCGAGCTGAGGACGTAGAAGGCCACCGGCACCCAGGGCCATTGGCGGCTGAAGAGCACCCAGAAGGCGAGGAGCCCGGCGGCCACCAGGAGATTCGAGAGCTGAACCAGCCGGCGCGGCGAGAGCCCGTCGGCCCAACGGCTGTAGAAGCGCAGGAACGGGTAGGAGAGGAGCGCGACCAGCAGGTAGACGATCGGCAGCCGCGCCGCGCCCTGTGCCTCGAGAAAGGCGGACTGCCGGAGCGTCTTGGTGGCGATCTGGAACGTTGTGATCAGAAAGAAGATCGAGAACAGCGTCGTCGCCAGCCCGGCCTCGCCGCCGCGCAGATCGACGCCGAGACG
>JAHEKO010000678.1 GCA_024638355.1 Acidobacteriota bacterium | reverse complement strand
CGCCGCGCCGCGAGCCGGGCGCTAGGGGATCGAGCTTGCCGGCGTCGCTCGTGGCGGAAGCGACCGCGCCGCGGTGACCGCGAACACCCGGATTCGTGGCCTGTTCGGCAGCTCGATCAGCGGCAGTGCCGGGCGCTCGCCGCGCGGCAGCTCGAGCTCGTAGCGGAAGAGGTAACCGAAGCGGTAGGGGAGGTTCGCCCCCTGGCGATCGTGCAGATGGCTGGCGAGCCAGGCGACGCGGTCGGCGCGCACGAACTCTCGGCGAATCGGGCCGTAGTGGAAGCGCCCGAGGGCTCGGCGGTGGGAGGCCCAGCCGATCGGCTCGGCGTAGTCGGCAACCCGCAGCCGGATCGGGGCGCCACAGACGCTGAACGAGCCCTCGGCCGGGCCGCCGACGCTCGCGGCGAGCAGGAAGACGCTTTTCCAGTCGCCCTCCGGCAGCGGAATCTGCTGGCCCCGGCAGGCGAGGCAGTTGGCGCCGTCTACCGGGCCGAGCTCGAAGGGGATGCTGCCCGAGACCAGGCGTGTCGGGAAGAGCTCCGCGGGGATCGAGGTCCCGTGGCCGTCGAGATCGCCGCCGCGGGCACCGTCCGCGCTGGTCGCCTGGATGTCGAAGGCGAGGCGCAGCGGCTGGCAGGCGGGCTGCCGGCCGCGTTCGGCGGGAGGCTCGAGCCGCAGCGCGAAGCTCCGGGGCTGGAAGGGGCCGAAGCTCGTGGCGAGCGCGCCGCTCGTGACCTCGGCCGCGCCGCGCCGGCGCTCGACGCCGTCGATCTCGCGCGCGGCGGCGACGGCGGCCGCGAAGCCGATCTGGACCCGGCGCTGCTCGCGCCCCGCGACCTCCTGCAGGCGGACGACCAGCTCATCGCCCTCCTCGGACCGCTTCAGGGCGCGGATGGCGACTTCGCCCGAATCGACCTGCACGAACGAGAAGCTGCGCGGCCGCTCCCGCGGCTCCGCCCGCACCTGGAAGGCGACCAGCGGCTGATTGAACCGGGCCGCCTGCCAGACGGTTCCCTGCCGCCAGTCGCCGTCGTGGCTGTAGAGGGCGTAGGCGAATCGGTGGCGCGCCCAGTCCTGCCGCGACTGATGACCGTGGCCGCGCGCCGCCCACGGCGAGCGGATCAGCGTCAGGCGTAGCACCTCGGCTCGGGGTCGGTCCCAACCGTACTTGCAATCGCTGAGGATCGAGACCCCCCGACCGCCGCCGGGCGAGGAGAGGTCGGCCCACTGCTGGGCGGGCACCTCGTAGCTCTCGGGGCGGTTCACCCCGCGCTCGATGACGCCGAGACCGAGGTCGTAGGTGGCCTTCGAGCTTTCGCCGCCAAGAGGAAACGAAGCCTTGAGCATGCGGCCCCAGGTGCGCCACTCGAGCCGATTGTCGATCTCGATCCGATCGCCGGCGCCGCCCGCCCCGAGCCGGATCCGCTGGACCAGTAGCGATCCCCGCGTGGCGCGCCGGACCTCGAGGGCGACTCGAGCCGGGCCGTTCTCGACGATCCGGCAGCCGATCAGCCTGCGTACCCGCAGCGGCTCGGCCATGACGTCGCGGTACTTGACCTCCCAGGCCGGAAACTTGGACGACAGATCGGGGAGCAGCTCGAGGCCCAGCGGCGAGCCGAGCAGCTCGCGCCCCAGCCGCTTGTCGTAGATTCGCGCGACGTCGCCGCAGTCGTCGAGCTCGACCCGATAGCGGCGGCTCTCGAGCGCGCGATCGGCGGCGCTGAGGCCGGTGGGCAGCCGGCAGGGCGCCGTCGTGGGGCGGACGTCGTAGACCGCGCAGCCGACCGGCGGCGCCGCGGCGAGGAACCTCAGCCGCAGGGCGCCGTCCTTCGAGGGCGAGGCCTGCGACGGCGTTTCGGCGCCGTCGGGGCCGAAGACCCGCACCGCCGACGGCGGGGTCGTCGCGAAGCGGACCTCGGCCTCGACGACGTCCTCGCGCTCGATCGAGAGTGGGTTGAAGACGACGAGCGGCACGCCCTCGGCCGACGTGTCGAGCTGCCCGGCCAGGGCGCCGACTCCGTCTCCGAGCAGAGCGGCGAAGCGATTGAGCGCGATCGCCTCGTCGTTCCAGGAGAAGTCGTAGGCCTGGGGGATCGA
>JAHEKO010000677.1 GCA_024638355.1 Acidobacteriota bacterium | reverse complement strand
GGCTCGACCGAGCTCGGCGAGCGACACGCCCAACCCGGCGTCGTACTGGCGGCCGAGCGCGATCTGACCGAGTCGATCTCCCTCGGCACCAACCTGGGCTACGCCTACTCGAGCGACGGCGGCGTGCAGTTCGGCGAGGCGTTCGCCAGCGTCGCGGTGGGCGTCCCTCTCGGCGAGAGCGCGGGCGCCTTCTTCGAGCTCTTCGGCACGGTGCCCTCGAGCAGCGGTGGACCGGAGACCTACTTCTTCGACTCGGGCATCACCCGAGGCCTGGGCCCGAACTTCCAGCTCGACCTGCGGGTCGGAGCCGGCCTCAACTCGGCGGCCGACGACTTCTTCGTGGGCGCCGGCTTGATCTGGCGGCGCTAGCCCGACGTTCTCGGGCTAGCCGAAAGTGTCCGCCCGCGGATCCCAGAAGTCATCGGTCAATCCGAGTCGGCCGAAGATCGAGCGGATCTCGTCCGGTTGTGGGCGGCGGGAGTCGCGCCGGAGACGAGTCGAGTACCAGGCCTTGGCCAGCCCCCATAGCTGGGGAAGGGTGGCCGTCGGCCGCACCGGCTCGCCACAGGTCCGGCACCACTCTTCGAGCCGCTCTTCCGACCGGAAGAAGAGCATGTTGCGTCACGTGAAGACGATGTCGTCCCACCAGCGGGCCGCGGGAACCGCGCTGTGGAAGAGCCAGTCCGAGGCCTCCGGACCGTCGTTTCCAATCTCCAGCTCGAGGGGCTCTCTCGACTGCTCGCACCGCGAGAGGGCGGTCCCCCGGCCGCCGCACGCCGCCACGATGCCGAAGACGTCCCACGCGCAGTTGGCGAAGTGCTCCCGTCCTTCGACCACGGCGACGTGCTGGGTGGGAATCCCCGAAAACGGAGGCGCCATGCGGATGGACGCGCCGTCGTCGTCGAGGACGAGGACCCTCTTTCCGACCAGCCGGCGAAACGACGCGAGCACCTCGTCGCCGGGCAGGCCCAGGGTCGCGCCGATCTCGCCGGCGGAGGGCCGCCTGGCCGTGCCGGCGAAGTGCCGGTAGACGGCGAGCTTCACCTCGAGATCGACGTCCGGCATCCAGCCGGCGCTCAGAAGCTGACGCTGCCCGGGCGCATGCCGCCGCAGCCGTCCTCGGCGAACGGCAACGGACAGCGGCCCTTGTAGCAGGCGTTGCCCGCGGAGCCGTCCGGGTGGGTGAACTCGAACCATTCGGCGACCTTGGCCCGGGTCTCGGCGGCGTCGTAGCCGCGCTCCACGATCAGGTGCTTGGTGAGGCCCCACCAGGTCTTGGCCTGGTTGCACGGGCAGCAGCAGGTGAGCGCGCTTCGATCCGAGCAGCAGGGAGCCGGCAGGGGCTCGAGCGCCTCCCGGTAGACCAGCTTCTGCGCTTCGGTCAGCTCGATCTCGTCGTAGTAGCGCAGGAACTCCTCGGTCTGCGCACGGACATCGTGGAACTCGAGGTCGCCGTCGGCGCGATCGGCGCTCGCGGAGGCACCCTGGACCAGGCCGAGGAGCGGAAGACATAGGACGATCAGGATTCTGGACATGACAAGGGCCTCTTTACAGCTTGACGTTTCGTAGCCTCAGGGAGTTGCCGATCACCGAGACCGAGCTGAAGCTCATGGCCGCCGCGGCCACCACCGGGCTCAGCAGCCAGCCGAGAAACGGGAAGAGCACGCCGGCCGCGATCGGAACCCCGAGCGAATTGTAGACGAAGGCGAAGAAAAGGTTCTGCCTAATGTTGCGCAGCGTGGCCTGGCTGAGTCGCAAGGCTCGCACCACGCCGCCGAGATCGCCCTTGACCAGCGTCACTCCGGCGCTCTCGATCGCCACGTCGGTGCCGGTACCCATGGCGATGCCGACGTCGGCCGCCGCCAGGGCCGGCGCGTCGTTGATGCCGTCGCCGGCCATCGCCACGCGCATCCCCAGGCTCTGCCGCTCGGTGACCGCCGACGCCTTGTCCGCGGGAAGCACCTCCGCGTCGACCTCTTCGATGGCGAGCTCGGCCGCCACCGCCTCGGCCGTCGCGCGGCTGTCGCCGGTCACCATCACCACCCGCACGCCCGCCGCGCGTAGATCCCGGAGGGCCGACGCCGCGTCGGGCTTGATCGG
>JAHEKO010000162.1 GCA_024638355.1 Acidobacteriota bacterium | reverse complement strand
ACCCGCTCGTCCACCCGCAGCCGGAGTCCTACTGGGGCAACGTCAACCCGGTCGGGCCGCGCGGCGTCTACGACGAGGCCAAGCGCTTCGCCGAAGCGATGGTGATGGCGTACCACCGCGTACACGGGCTGGACACCCGCATCGTGCGGATCTTCAACACCTACGGGCCGCGCATGCGGCCCAGAGACGGCCGTGTGGTGCCGGCCTTCATCCAGCAGGCCATCGCCGGCGAGCCGCTCACCGTCTTCGGCGACGGCTCGCAGACGCGCTCCTTCTGCTTCGTGAGCGACCTGGTCGAGGGCATCTGGCGGCTGCTCAACAGCGACGTAAACGCTCCGATGAACCTCGGCAATCCGGTCGAGATGACCATCCTGGAGTTCGCCCAGACGATCATCGACCTGACCGAAAGCTCGAGCGAGATCGCCTTCGAGCCGCTACCGACCGACGACCCGAAGATCCGCCAGCCGGACATCACCTTCGCCCAGGCCGAGCTCGACTGGGAGCCGTCGGTGCCGCTCAAGAAGGGGCTGGAGCGGACGATCGCCTACTTCCGCGATCGACTCGTCGCCGAGGAGGTCTAGCCTCAGGAGACGCCATGGAAAAACCACTCGAACAGCTGGCCTACGCCCTGAAACAGTATCCCGAACGGGTCGAGGCGGCGCCTGTCGGCGGCCTGCTGCTGGACAGCGCGCGGCAGAACGCCAAACGCCCCGCCTATGTCAAGCTCGCCGTGCCCGACGAGTTGGTCAAGGCGCTGCGCGGCTCGCGCGAACAGAGCGATCTGGTGCTTCTGGTGCGCGTGCCGAAGGAGATCCAGAAGCGCGCCGAGAGCCCGATCGTCCTACCCGGCGAGGTCTAGCCTCACCTGTCAGCCCGCGAATCCCACGACTGAAGCCATGCCGAAAATCGACTGCATTCGCTGCCACCGAACCGCTCCGACCATCGACGGCGTCACCTATCCGGGCAAGCTCGGCGAGGAGCTGTCGGCCAAGATCTGCGCCGACTGCTGGGCCGAGTGGCAGCACGCCGAGGTGATGGTCATCAACGAGCTCCGCCTCAACTTCATGGACCCGCGCTCCCAGGAGATACTCGTCCAGCACATGCGCGAGTTCCTCTGCCTGGACGGCCCGCCCTCCAGACCTCCGCCCGGGCCGCCGCCCGAAGCTCCTTGAGCCCGGAGGCACCATCGCGGTGATGAGCGAGAGCCTCGACCCGGCGGCGGGCATCGAGCGCCCACGCGCGGCGCGCCGGAAATGGCTCCGCTTCGTCCTGCTCATCGGCATCCTGATGGCCGGGCTGGCGGTCGTCCGTTTCACGCCGGTCGGCGAGTACGTCGATATCGATCGAGCCGTCGCCACCATGGACGCGATGGGGCGCAATCCCCTGGCGCCGGCGATCCTGATCGGAATCTGGGCGGTGGCCTCGCCCATCGGCATTCCGGTCAGCCCGCTGGTCATCGCCAGCGGCATCGTCTTCGGCAACTTCTGGGGCTGGATCTACAGCCTGACCGGCGCCATGGTCGCCGCCAGCGCCAGCTTCTGGCTCGGACGTCTGCTCGGCCACGACCTGGTGGCCCACTACCTGGGAGAGGAGAGGCTCAGCCGGGTCGAGTCGCTGGTATCGCGTCACGGCTTCCTGACCGTCTTCCGCACCCGCTTCGCGCCGCTCCCGTTCGCCCTGATCAACACCGGCGCCGCCCTCGCCGGAATGCGCTTTTCGAACTTCCTCGTCGCCTCGCTTCTCGGCCTCGCGCCTTCCCTGTGGGTCTACAACTACTTCGCCCACGCGCTGTTCAACGCGGCCGCCGCCGATCGCCCCGGGGTGTGGCGTAACCTCTTCTTCGCGCTCGGCGCCTTCCTGGCGATCACCCTCGTCCCCGCGCTCTGGGTGCGTCTACGCGCCCGGCGCGAGCGGTAGCCGGACCGTCTTACGTCTCCTGCCCCGCAGGCCGGAACGGACCGATGCTGCTGCGCGGGGCAGGCCGGGTCAGTCCGCTTTCGGCTCTGCGCCCAGGGCCGCCTCGACCTCGGGAAGATCGACCACGACCGTGCCGGAGCGCGCGGCTCGGGCCGGATCGAACTCGGAGTCGCGAACGATGCGGCGAAAGACCTCTTTGAGCGCGCGGGCGCCCATCCGCGGCCGGCTCGCCGCCTCTTCCGCGATGCGTCGCACCGCGGCGGGCGACACGGCCAACTCGGCGCCGTGGTGGCGAAAGTAGGCCCGCGACTGCTCGAGGCCCGATTCCGGGCTCTCCAGGAAGATCTGCACCAGATCGTCGACGCCCAGGTCGTTCAGCAGGATCACCGAGTCGAAACGCGACAGGAACTGCGGCGACATGCCGTACTCGAAGAGGTCCTCGTTGCGCAGCCAGTCGCCGAGCTCGAATCGCGTCTCCTGGTGGACGGTGCCGCCCTCGACGATGGTCGTCGGCTGCAGCGCTCCGCGGTCGCGACCGAGCGTCACGCGATCGTGGACCGCATCGTAGAGCCCTTCGAAGGCTCCGGCGCCGACGAACCAGAGAGCGGCGGCGTCGAAGGCGAGAGTTCTCCCCCCGGCCCACTTCGGCAGCTCCACCGGCACCGAGGCGTTCTCCATCAGGGTCAGCAGCGCCTCCTGCGCCCGGATGCCGGCAAGATGGGGACGGCCGCCGACCACCGAGCGGATCTTGTCGATCTCGTCGACGAAGACGATGCCGTCGCGCGCCTGCTCGACGATACGGTCGACCGGAGCGTCGAGGCCGAGCTGCTCGCGGCCGCGCTCGAGCAGGCGGCGGATCACCCCCGCGCCCGGGCGGCCGCTCTCCGCCTCATCGGCCAGCACGTTGGCGTGCACGCGAATCTGGGTGGAGCGCTCGGCGAGGTCCGACTGCGAAGCGAGGAACGCCTCGACGGCACGCATCAAGGTGGTCTTGCCGGTGCCGGACGAACCGATCAGCAGCACGTTGCCGGTCGGCAGGCCGGCGAGCTTCTTGGCGAGGGCTATCGCCATCTCCTCGATAGCCCGCCGCTGGCCGACCACGGTTCGGCCGAGAGCATCCGCCAGCGCGACCGGAGTCAGCGAAGATTCGTGCACGAGACGATTCTAGGCGCCGCTCCGGCCCGCGGCTGCGTCATGCTCCACTGCCCACGGGGCGTCCGTTTGCCTAGAATTCACCAGCGATGGAGGCGCGTTCAATCGCTCGCGCGGCGCTGACCGCTCTGCTGCTCCTCGGAGCGGCGGGGCTACCGTCGCCCGCCCTGGCGAGCGACGTCGTGCCGGCCCTCGACCGGATCGAGGCGATGCTCGACGCCGGCCAGGCTCAGGAGGCGCTGGCGCTCCTCGAGCGGTTCGAGGCCAACGATCGAGCGACTACGGCGCGCAAGCTGCTGCTGCGCAGCACGGCCCTCTTCATGCTCGGACGCATCGAGCCGGGCAAGCGCGACCTCGAGGAGGCGCTGTCCAAGGACCCGCGACTGCGCCAGGCGTGGCTCAACCGAGCCGCCCTCGACATCTCGGAGGGCCGGCTCGACCGCGCTCTCGAGGCGCTCGAGAAGGCGCGGGCACTCGATCCCCAGGCGCCCGACACCGAGCTGAACATCGGCGCCGTGCTGCTGATGCAGGGCAAGACCGCCGACGCCGAGCCGTATCTGAAGCGCTATCTCGCGGCGACCGGCGACTCCGCCGAAGCCTGGTACCTGGTCGCGACCAACTATGCCCTGGCGGGCCAGGCCGCTTCCGCCGTGGAGCACCTGGGCCGCGCCGTGGCGATCGACGAGCGGATCCGCCTTCGCGCCCGAACCGACGCCAACTTCTCCCAGCTTGCCGACGATGCCGGCTTCCAGCGCCTGCTGACGGTCGAGAGCTATCGGATCCCGGCCGGCAGCCACGCGACCTTCCGCACCTACGAGGCGCCATACCTCGCCGGCGAGGGCAAGCTCCTGCCGGCGGTGCTCGACGCCCTCCAGCTCTCGGCCGAGCCGTTCGATCGCCAGATCGAGGTGACCCCCGACTGGGCGCTGATCTGGGGCGAGATACGGATCAAGGTGCGCAAAGACGATCGCGAGGGCGGCCGGGTCGAGCTGACGGCGCCTCGAGAGCGCTTCACCGATGCGGAGTGGCGCGCGCGCGCCGCCAAGCTGCTGACCGAGATCGCCGTGCAGCTGGCGAAGCGGTAGGAGGGTCGCTAGCCGAAGGGGCTCGGGCGCAGGCGCCGACGTGTCGGCGGCGCGGTCTCCACCGTGAACTCGCCCTGCTTGGCGAAGAAGTACTGGCGCTTCGGGCTCTTGCCGTCGAGGCCCTTCTCGGCCTTCTTCGGATAGACCCAGACCTCGATCGCTCCGATGCCGGGGCGCGAAGCCACTTCGTACTTCACCTCGGCGGGCTCACCGTAGAGGATGTGGACGATGCCCCGGTCGGAGTGGCGCCCCAGCCGCGCTCCCTCGGTGAACAGGCGGTCCGCCTCGCCCGCCCGGACCTCGTAGATGCCCCGCGGCTGCTTCGCCGGCCAGACCGACTCGGCGGAGTGCCTGCGGCTCCAGAACTCCTCGATGAAGGCTTCGGCCTCGTCGTCCGCGGTGAGGCCGAGGTAGCGATCGATCTCCTGCTCGGTCGCCATGCGGCCGATGGCGCCCACCAGCCAGAGCGACAGCTCCGAACCGAGCAGGAAGTTGGTCAGCTCTTCGCGCGGCCGCGGCTTCTTCTTGGCCTCGGCCGCTCCGGGCAGGGCCAGGGCACACACCAGGGCCAGCGCTATCGAGCTACGGGCGACGCAGGAGATCCAGAAACTCTTCACGTACCGGTCGCTCGTGGAAGGTGCCGCGAATTGCCGAGGTCACGGTCACGGCTCCCGGCTTCTTGACGCCGCGCATCTCGACGCAGAGGTGGCGGGCTTCGATCACGACCATCGCACCCTGCGGCGCCAGCTTGCTCTCCAGGTAGTCGACGACCTGCTCGGTCAAGCGCTCCTGGAGCTGGGGGCGCTTGGCGTAGAACTCGAGAATGCGCGAGAACTTCGACAGCCCGATGATCTCGTCGCGGGGAATGTAGGCGATGTGCGCCTTGCCGTAGAACGGCACCAGATGGTGCGAGCACATCGAGTAGAAGGGGATCTCCTTCTCCATGACCATGTGCGAGTACTTCTCGTCGTTGGGAAAGGTGGTCACCTCGGGCTCGGCGCCCTCGCGCAGCCCGTGGAACATCTCCAGATACATCTCCGCCACCCGCTCGTGAGTGCGCTGGAGATTGGGGTCCGCGAGGTCGAGATCGAGCTCCTCGAGTATGGCGCGCACGTGAACTGCAATGCGGTCCCGCCTCTCGTCCTCCGCCTCGCCGACCACTAGCCGAGCCTCGGTGCCGGCCTCGGTGTCGAGAGCGTGTCCGCCAATCCTGGTCATGCTGCCTCCCTGCTCATGCGTGAGCGAATCAGTCTACCCCACGGTCCGGCCGCCTCCGGCGCGCAGCCGAAGGGCACGGTTTTCGCGTATAATCCGCCGACCTGGGAGAGACCATGTCAGAAATCACGATCGAATATTGCGTCGTTTGAAACTACAAGCCCCGCGCCGCCGGTCTGGCGGACGAGCTTGAAGCGAAGTTCGGAATCAAGCCCGGTTTGATCAAGGGCAAGGATGGTGTGTTCGAGGTCATGCTCGGCGACCAACTTGTATATTCGAAGCGCACCACCGGTCGGTTTCCCGAGCCGGGCGAAGTCGAAGGCGCGCTCGAGCCCCTGCTGGCCTCCTGAGCTCCGATCGGCGGGAAGCTCGGCCGCGTCAGGAGAGCTCGCTCTTCCGCCGCGCCAGCTGCACCACGACCTCCATATGCCCGGTCTGCGGAAAGAGGTCGAAGAGCGCTGCGCTCGAGATCTCGTAGGCGGATACGAGCTGCCGGAGATCGCGGGCCAGAGCCGCCGGATGACACGAAACGTAGGTCATGCGCCGCGGCCGCCGCTCGACGAGCGCCTCGCGCAGCTCGGCGGTGAGGCCGGCGCGAGGTGGATCGACCACCACCCGGTCGACCGCGCCCGGCAGCCCGGTCAAGCGTGAATCGACCGATCCTACGGTGATCTCGACGTTGCGGACGCGGTTGCGCCGCAGATTGATGCGCGCGTAGCGAGCGGCCACCGTGTTGCCTTCGACCGCATAGACGCGGCGGTAGCGGCGGGCGAGCGGCAGGCTGAACAGGCCGACCCCGGCGTAGAGATCCCAGGCCGCTTCGCCCCGGTCGTCGGCCACGACGTAGTCGACCAGACGCCCCAGAAGGCCGGCGTGCCCCTGGAAGAAGCAGCGCGCGTCGAAAGCGTAGGCGAAGTCGCCGATCTGCCGCGAGACCTCGCCGTGGCCGAGCCCTTCGACCTTGGGCGACGCCGTGATCTTGCCGTCGTCGCCGGCAGCGAGGTCGAGCCGCTCGGGCACCTCGCCGGCCGGCAGGCGAGCCCCCAGGCCGAGGACCGCCGCCTCGAGCTCGGGCGTCAGCACGGGACAAGCGGAGATCTGCACCATTCGCCAGCTCTTCGGCTCGCGGTAGCCGATCGCGTGCCCGCCTGCGCTCGGTTCGACGCGCACGCGCGTTCGCAGCCGATAGCCGAACGGCTCCGCCGCGTGAACCTCGAGGTCGGCGGGCAGCTCGATGCCCCCCAGCCGACGCAGCGCCTCGTGTACCGCCGACGCCTTGAGCTCGACCTGCAGCCGGTCCTCGATCTGCTGAAGATCACAGCCGCCGCAACGCGCGAAGTGCGGGCAGGGCGGCTCCCGCCGCCCCCCCCCAGCCTCCTCGATCGACACGATCTCCGCCCGCAGGTAGTCGCGCCGGCGGTCGGTGACCCGCACCCGCAGGCGATCGCCGGGGACCGACCGCGAGACGAATACCGGCAGGCCGTGGTAGCGGCCGAGGCCGTCGCCGCCCGCCACCAGCTTCTCGACACGAAGCTCGAGCTCGGATCCGACCCTCACCTGCTCCACTTCGAGCCCCACGCTCTCACCGACTCGCGCCGCGCGCCGGCGCCCCGTCCAGGCCCCACACGTGAACGCGCTCGGCGATCTCCGGCAGCCGCTCGTCGACGGCCCGGCGCAGCTCCTCGAGGCGGTGCCGGCGGCTCAAGTGGTGAAGCACGATCGCGCGATTGTCGAAGCGGTCGGCGACCGCGGCGAGGTCCTCGAGGTGCATATGGCCGAACTCCCGGCCGCGATCGCGCAGGCCGTCGTCGATGTAGGTCGCCTCCACCATCAGCAGCGTCGCTCCGAAGAGGCGCGTGTCGCGCCGAAAGACCGCCGGGCCGGTGTCGCCACAATAACTCACGAGCAGCTCGCGCGAAGCAGCGGTCACCTCGACGCCCGAGCGACGCAGACGCGCGATCTCGGTCTCCTCCAGCCCCTCGTACTCGGTGGCGAGCCGGGTGCGGCGGCGCCACAGGTGATAGCCGAGACTCGGCACCGGATGCTCGGTGGCGAACGCCTCGACATCGAAGTCGCGCCCCAGCCCGACGCGCTCTCCCGGCTCGAGACCGCGTAGCTCGAAGTTGCCGGTGCAGGCGTCGATCTCGAGCCCGGCAGCAATGAAGCGCTCGATCCGGTCGGCCACCGGCTCGGGGCAATAGATCCGCGTCACGGCCGAACGCGACTGCATCGCCCGGTGCGAGAGCAGGAACGGCAGCCCGAGAGCGTGATCGAGGTGGCCGTGACTCAGGAAGAGATCGCGCACGCCGGTCAGGCGGAGCGGCCCGCGGCCAACGTCGAAGGCCAGGCCCGGGGGATGGACGCGAAACCAGGTCTCGTCGCCGGCCCGCGAAGCGCCGTCGACGGCCAGATCACCGAGCTCGAATCTCTGCGTCGGCCGGTTCCTTGCTAGATCTCGGTGTACAGCCAGCGGCGGAGCGGGGCGAGGCGCTCCTTCACCGCGTCCCAGTTCGGATCGATCATCCACAGCGCACCGGCGACCGACGAGAGAAGCGAGTTGCCGTCCTGGGGCGTGAAGCAGAAGCCGTACAGCTCGCGCTCGCGCACCTGCAGGGTGGGCACCACGACCACCGTCTGCGACAGGATCC
>JAHEKO010000676.1 GCA_024638355.1 Acidobacteriota bacterium | reverse complement strand
GCCGAGCGAGATCGTTGCCGCGATGACTCCTTGCTTGCGCCTCTATGCCTTCCTCGGACAGAGCCTTGCCCCCGCACAAGGAGACAACCCGTACCGCGACTGGATCGAGGTCTACTCGAGCCTCGAGTTCGAGGAGCTGGCCTGCCGGCTTGAGACACTTCTAGACGAACTGGGGCAGGACACCGAGAGCGTCGGCACCGCCTACCGCTACGCCATGCAGTGCGAGCTGGACTTCTTCGAGTCGGCGAGATTGCCGGCAGCTCCACCTGCGCACACGGATCGCGTCCGCCGGTAGGCAACCGGCTATCGTCTGATCCTTCCTGCGGCCACTCGAACTTCGAACAGGGGATTCAGAATCCCCTGCTTTGGCCGCAGCAGACGGGCCGCGGCACCAGGCCGCGGCGCCGAAGCTGCGACCTTCGCCCGGTAAGGGCGACACTTGCGACGTCACGCTCGCTCAGCCCAGTGACGCCGAGAGAAACTCGCGTATGGCGCGCCAGCCTTGTTCCCGCGCGCGGGCGTTGCCAGCAGCGGTCCCGCCGAGCCGGTCCGCGACGGAGGTCGTCGGCTCGCCTGGTGGTGCCGCGATTCCGTGGCCAGCCACCGGAAAGGCAAAATGCTGCACCACGTGGCCGAATTCCGCCAGATAAAGTCGGGCGACGATTTGCTCGGACATGTAGGTCGACGGCCAGATGCGGTCTTCGACGCCGCTCAGGAGGAGGATGTCGCCCGCGATGTCCTCAACCGGAATCGCCGCCGCAACCACCGCTTCGTGCTGGGCCAGCGTGCGGTACCAGAGATACATCCCGTCGTAGGTTTCGAAGAACTTCTCATCATACGCGTTGGCCACGAAGGCGAGATCTTCTCCGCCGAGCGACCACGACGAGAGAGTCGGGAACCGCGGCGGCTTGAAGCCCTGAAAGACTGCCGAACCGGGAGCGATTGCCACGACCGATCGCACGTCGGGCCGTCGCGACGCCACGACCAGTGCCAACTCCGCCCCCTTGGAGTAGCCGACGACGCCGAGCCGTTCCGCGTCGACCGACGGATGAGACGCTAGCTGGTCGAAAGCGCTCAAGATGGGCTCGATCGGGACCTGTGCCAGGTGCTCCGGTAGCCCCTCAGCGTTGAAGTAGGCCATCGCCACGGCGGCGAATCCTTGCCCCGCGACGAGGCCCGCCATCCGACTCGCCCAACCCTTGCCGCCGCCCGAGCCGCCCAGGAAGACAAGGCCGGGAAGCGGCTCGTCCTGCCGTGCGGTGGGTAGAAAGAGCTCGGCCACCAGGCCTTCACCCCAGGTTTCGGACGTGACGCCCGGCGGCCGCACCCACTGGCGCACAACACGATCGGTCAGTTCGACGCCGTCGCGCCTGAGCGAGAAGCGAATCTCGCTGAAGTCTCGCGGCTCCGGGGGCTGCCAGTCGTCGCCCGGCGGCTCCGGCATCCGGGCCGACCACAGTAGACCCAGTTCGTCGACTGCGTCGTAGTTGCCGTCCTCGGGCGCCTGGCACGCGGGATCGATGAGACCGACCGAATTCGCCCGGAAGACGGCCCGCGACCGCCACATCCGGTCGTACTGGTCAGTGCGTTCACTCACTACCGTGTAACGCTCGCCGGCCGCGAGACCGGTGATGCGCAGTCCCAGCGGCTCGCCCAGCACGACCTCGGCCGCCGTCTCGATTCTGGGCGCCGCACCTTCGGCGGCGCAGCCCAGAAGCGTCGCCAGGAGAAGCCCCAAAGGCGCGAACCATGCCGATGGACGCCCGTCGCCCATAAGGATTGGACAGGTCGCTTCGGGAAGAGGTTTGGCCTGAAGGCACGTCCTCATACCGCGGCTCATCCTACTAGTTGGGTGCGCCGGAGAATCAGCAATCTCCCTCGCCTGGCTTCGGACTGATCGCCTGTCAGTCGACCGTCGATCCGCCGGTGCATGCCGAAGGCATCAGAGAGATCTCTTGGGATCCAGTCGTCTGCGCGCTGAGCTCGGTCGGCGGGTACGTCGACGGGCTTGCGCCCGCGGCGCTCGCGGCTGCGGCCCTCTTCGCCACGCTCGAGCTCTGAATTCGCTTCCGGACCTGATCGTAAGCGAGCGTGGATCGGTGA
>JAHEKO010000161.1:4295-8031 GCA_024638355.1 Acidobacteriota bacterium | reverse complement strand
TCGTCGAGATCCTTGCGCACGAAATCGAGGAGCTTGGTGAACTGCGAGAAGACGATCGCCTTGTGACCTTCGTCGAGCACCTCGGCCACCTGGTCGTAGAGGAGGTCGAGCTTGGCGCTTCCGGCCTCGGTCCACTCGGGATCCACCATGCCGGGGTGCACGGCGACCTGCCGCAGCCGCAGCAGCGCCTCGAGCACCTGGATGGTCGAGCCCTGCTTCTTGGCGCCGTCACCCTCGGTGAGCAGCTTCGCCTGATAGGCCAGCCGTAGCTTGTCGTAGATCTCCTGCTGCGGCTCGTGCAGCGAGCAGTAGAGGATCTGCTCGGTCTTGGGCGGCAGGTCCTTGAGCACCTCGGCCTTGGTGCGGCGCAAGATGAAGGGGCGGAGCCCTTCGGCCACCAGCTTGAGCTCCTGTTCGCTGGCCGTACGGCTGGCGCTGAGAATCTCGAGCCGCGGCAGGCTGCCGAGGAGGCCCGGGTTGAGGACCTCGAAGATGGATCCGAGCTCGCCGAGGTGGTTTTCGATCGGCGTGCCGGTCAAGGCCAGCCGGTGGCGCGCTCGGAGAAGCCGGCACGCCTTGGCCGACAGCGAGTCGCGGTTCTTGATCGCCTGCGCTTCGTCGAGGATCAGCGTGTCGAACTCGACGGTGGCCAGGTAGTCGATGTCGCGCCGCAGCGTGCCGTAGGTGGTGACGATGATGTCGAACTTCGAGAACTTCTCGCGCAGGGCGTCGCGCCCCGGGCCGCGGTACTCGACCACCTTGAGCGAGGGCGTGAATCGCTTGGCCTCGTCGATCCAGTTGTAGACCAGGCTGCGCGGCGCGAGCACCAGGCTCGGTAGCCCGGTGGTCTTCGACGGCGTCCGGTTGGCCTTGAGCAGCGCCAGCACCTGCACCGTCTTGCCGAGGCCCATGTCGTCGGCGAGCACGCCGCCGAGGCCGAACTCGCGCAGGAAACCGAGCCAGGCGAGCCCGGTGCGCTGGTAACCGCGCAGCGTGCCGGAGAAGCCGCGAGGCTCCTTGCGCGGCTTGATGCTCTCGAACGAGCCGAGCTTCTCGCGCAGGCGGGTGAAGGAGCCGTCGACGTCGGCCGGCGGCATGGCGCTCAGCAGCAAGTCGACCAGCATCGCCTGCGACGGCAGGAACTTGAGCGTACCTTCCTCTTCTTCGTGGGCGAGCTTGGAGAGCGAGTCGAGGTTCTCGATCCAGGCGGCCGGCAGCAGTCCGTGCGATCCGTCCTCGAGCTCGATGAAGCGGTCGCCGCTCGAGATCGCGTCGAGGATCTCCTTGAGCTCGACCTGGTTGCCGTGGAAATCGGTGATGCCGCTCACCTCGAACCAGTCGGTCTTTCTCTCCACCCGCATGGCCGGTGGATCGGGCAGGCTGAGCGAGGTGCCCCGCACCTCCACCTGCCAGCCCTCGGCGAGGAGCGGCTCGACCACCGTCGGCAGGTCGGGTTGGGCGACCTGGAGGGCGTGGTCGCCGCCCGCGGGCATGGGCTGCGCGCCCGCTTCGAGGAGGCGCAGCAGAGCCTGGTGCTCGGCGTCGAAGTCGCGCTGGACGAAGGTCATCTTCTCCCAGTCGATGATCGCCGGGTGGGGATTGTCGACCCGCACCTCGATGGCGCCGTAGACGAACGACTGGGTCGCCAGCAGCGGCGCGTTCGGCAGCACGCCCGCGCCCTCGGACTCGAGCACGAGCCGCGGCTGCACCGGCGAGTGCTCTTCGGTGAGCTGGTACTCCTGCGGTCCTTCGATGCGCGGCAGCCCGGGAATCTCGACCAGCGCCGAAAAGGCCTCGCCGAGGCTCTCGTCGGGCACCACGAGCTCGCCCATCTCGCGCAGCGCCTCGGTCCACGCCACGTCGGAGGGTCCCCGCGTTTCGAACGGAGCCAGGGTGTTCTTGAAGAGCAGGAAGCTCTCGGCCGCGGCGCCGTTGGTGCTGCCCACGATCAGCTCGGGCTCGGTTACCGGTATCCGATCGCCGTCGCGCACCAGGCTGCCGGAGATCCGCGCCTGCCGCGCGCCGTTGTCGAGGCGTAGCGCGAGCTTCCAGGCGGGTCCCTCGTCCCAGCTGAGCAGGTTGCGCATCGAGCGCGGCCGGCCGTCCCACCAGCCGAGCACGCCGCGGGCGGCGAGCGCCGGAATCACCTTGCCGTAGAGCTGCGGCGGCAGGCGGAAGCGGCGCACCTGCTCGGCGCGGGCCGCGGCCTGCCGGCGCGCGGAGCGCTGGCGGCCGGCCCGGCCGGAAGGCTCGGGCGGCAGGATCGCGACCAGCGAAAGCGCTTCGGGCGAGCTCTCCTCGGGGAGAGCGTCGCGTAGCAGCTCGGCGAGTCCGTCCGCGTCGATGCTCGCCTTCTGCAGCTTGGGCGAGGCATTGGAGCTGCCCGGGCGCACGGCGAACACGTCGAGAATCAGACCGGCGTCGCGGCTGGTCGCGGTCGAGTTGATCAGGAGCCGGAAGCGGCTGGGGCTCTTCGCCGCGGCCTTGGTCTCGCCCGAGCCCTCGGGCGGAACGACCGCCTCCCGCAGGGCGGCCAGCTGGCCGCGCCAGGCCTCGAGAGGATCGGCGCCCCGGCTGCGCCCCTTGCGCGCGCGGCTGGTCCGCTTGCTCCGGCGCCGCGTTTTGGCCTGGCTCTCCAGCGCGCTGCCGTCGTCGAGGCTGCGCTCGAAATCGGCCAGCGCCGCGACCCGATGCTTACGCAGCCCGACGCGGTCTTTGCCCGCCGGCTGGTTCTTCGGACCGCTGGCGCCCAGCGCCATGAGCACCGCCCACAGGTGGCCGCACGCCGTGCCCGACTTGAAGCGTTCGCAGTCACAGAAGGCGTGGAGCGTGCGCTTGTTGGGCACCAGTCGCCAGTCCAGGCCGACTTGATGCAGTCCACCTAAGGGGCCGCCAACCTTGGCCCGGGCGCGGCTGCCATCGACCTGTAGCTCTACGAAGTCTTCTCGCCAAAGCGCTTCTCCGCTCTGACGGTCCTCTTCCGCGAAGTGTGAGCTACTGCGTCGATGAAGCGGGATCGGTTGGGTCGCGGCGCCTGGAGCTCGCGGTCTCCTGGGTCGTCTGCGCCGGCGACCGCGAGGGGGTCTCCCCTCGGACCTCGCCGTCACCATGCGAGGCCGATGATAGCAGGAATCAAGCCGTCAAGGGCGATCGGCTCGATCTGGTAGCGGGTCCGCTTGGTTCGCCCGCGGCGGCAGGGGCCCGGCTGCCGCGCGGGCATCCCGCCGGGGCTCGGCGCGCCTGCCTTGCAGGCGGCGCCAAAGCCAGGCGGCGTGGGCCGTGTTGAGGGCCAGTCCGACGAGGCCGACCTCGGGTCCGTAGATCCACGTCTCGGTGATGCCCAGGGCGCCGGCCTTGGTGCCGAAGGCGAACAGCGCATAGGTCAGACCGTTCCAGACGCCGTGCGAGACGCTGGCGACGATCACCGAGCCGGAGGCGAGGCGCAGCATTCCCCAGTTGAGGCCGAGAAGAGTCGCGTTCAACAGGTAGATGGGCACCTGCGAGCCCGGAAGTCCGGCGTCGGCGTCGAGAGTGACCCACGACACGTGCCAGAGCATGAAGGCAAGGCTGGTGAACGCCAGGGTCCGTGCGTCGCCACAACCGGTCTTCTCGAGTGAGGCCCAGAGCCAGCCGCGGAAGAAGCCCTCCTCCGTGATCACCACCATGACGATGGTCGAGAGACCGCCGACGACCAGGTTGAGCCAGAAGGTACGCCAGTTGGTGTCGGTGGTGTTGA
>JAHEKO010000161.1:0-4195 GCA_024638355.1 Acidobacteriota bacterium | reverse complement strand
GAGGCCCAGAGCCAGCCGCGGAAGAAGCCCTCCTCCGTGATCACCACCATGACGATGGTCGAGAGACCGCCGACGACCAGGTTGAGCCAGAAGGTACGCCAGTTGGTGTCGGTGGTGTTGACGGCTCCGCCGACCGCGGCGATCAGCGTGGCCCCTCCAAGTACGAGCAGCGGGTAGAGGAGGGCCTGCCCGTAGTCGGCCAGCCGCCCCCAGGTGAATCCGACCTCCGCGCGTGAGAACCGCTGTCGATACCAGAGGAGCGCCATCAGGGGGAAGAGAGGCAGCGCGCTGAACGCGGCATAGCCGGTCGCGTCCATCGCCGTCGTGATGGCGATCGCGGCCAGGGTGCCCAGGATGGGGAGGCGCACGGAGCTCGTCATCTGCAGGCTAGACGCGCGGCCCGGCGGTTGGGTTCGCCCGGATCAGCTTCATTCGCCCGGCACGCGACCGCGCCCTGGACGCTCTGTTTGGCTCGCCCGGCACGGGTCCGGGCGCTACGGAGGCGGGTAGCGCTCCCACCTGTGGCGGGCGCCGGGATCACGAGGCCACGAGGGTAGCGCTCCCACCCGTGGCGGGCGCCGGGATCACGAGGCCACGAGGGTAGCGCTCACACCTGTGGCGGGCGCCGGGATCACGAGGCGTCGAGGGTAGCGCCCCCACCCGTGGGGGGCGCCGGGATCACGAGGCGTCGAGAGCCTTGTTCCACTCCCCGACCCGCTCCTGCTGGCTCGCGAGCAGGGCCTCGGTTTCACCCTCGATCGAGACCGACTCGATCCGATCGCCCTGGCGAATGCCGTCCACCACGTCCTGGCCCGAGGTCACCCGGCCGAAGACCGAGTGGTTGCCGTCGAGGTGAGGCGTCGCCGTATGGGTGATGAAGAACTGGCTGCCGTTGGTGCCGGGCCCGGCGTTGGCCATCGACAGGACTCCGGGTCCGTCGTGCCGGAGCGAAGCGTCGAACTCGTCCTCGAAGCGGTAGCCCGGTCCGCCGGCGCCGGTGCCGGTCGGATCGCCGCCCTGGATCATGAAGTTGGCGATCACGCGGTGGAAGGCGACGCCGTCGTAATAGCCGCGCTGGGCGAGATTGACGAAGTTGGCCACGGTCAGCGGTGTCTTGTCGGCATGGAGCTCGAGCTCGATCGAGCCCTTGTTGGTCTGAATGGTCGCGCGCACGGAGTGCACTCCTCTCTCCGCCTCTCCGGCGGCTGATCGAGCCCCGAAAGCGGGGGCTCGAAAGCGGGATTCTGTCACGCCGGCCGGCCGGGTCCCGGGCGGTGGTATAAGAGCCCGATGCGGATTCCGATCGTCGAGCGAGACCGCGAGGCGTCGCACCTCGAGCTCCAACAGGCCAGGTGCTCGACGGGCTCGGATGCGGTCGCCAGCGTCCTCTACCTGCACGGCCTCGGCTCGAGCCAGGCGGGCGAGAAGGCGGCCTTCTTCCGCGCGCGGGCCACCGCCGCCGGCCTCGACTTCTGGTCGCTCGACTTCCAGGGCCATGGCGAGTCGGGCGGCGGAATGCGCGAGCTGACGCTCTCGCGATGCCTGGCCGACATCGATACGGCGCGTACGGCGATGGCGGAGAACGGCGTCGATCGGGTGATCGTGATCGGCTCGTCGATGGGCTCGCTGGCCGGGCTGTGGCACACCGTGCGGCGGTCTGACGACGTATCGGCCGGTCTCTACATCGCCCCGGCGATCGGGCTCGAGCGGGCATTTCGTGACTGGGCGGGCGACGACGGCCTCGAGCGTTGGCAGAGCGACGGCGTCTACGAGATCACCAACGAGCTGGGCTCCTGGGAGCTCGGCTGGGGCTTCGTCGAGGACCTGCGGCGCTACCCGAACGAACGGCTCGCCGGCGAGCTGCGCACCCCGTCGCTCCTTCTGCAGGGCAAGCTCGACGATCGGGTCGACTGGCGCGACGTCGTGGAGCTCGCGGCCGGCTGCGGCGGCGAGGGGGTGGAGCTCCACCTTTTCGCGGACGGCGATCACCGCCTGGTCGACCGCAAGGAGCACCTCTGGAGTCTGATGCTCGGGTTCCTCCGCGCGCGCGGCGTTCTGGGCTGAGCGCCGAGGCGAGGCCGGCCGGAGCGCGAGTCGCGGTAGTCTTGCCGGCTCATGCAGGTCGGGATCCTGGGATTCGCCAAGGCGGGCAAGACGACGCTCTTCAATCTGCTGACTCACTCGAGTCGGCAGACGGACAAGTACGCCACTTCGAAGAAGACCCATGTCGGGGTGGCGAACGTTCCCGACCAGCGGCTGGTGCGGCTGCGCGATCTGTACAACCCGAAGAAGTTCACCCCGGCCACGGTCACCTTCGTCGACATCCCCGGCGTCAAGAAGGGAGAGGGGGCAGAGAGCCTCGACCTGCCCGCGCTACGCGACGTGGACGCGTTGATCCACGTCGTGCGCGCCTTCGAAGATCCCGAGCTGCCGCACCCCGACGGCAGCGTCGATCCGCAGCGCGACGTCGAGAGTCTCGACCTCGAGCTGATCCTCGCCGACCACGAGCTGGTCAGCCGCCGGCTCGAGCGGCTCGAGAAGTCGAAGAAGCGGGGCCTGACGCCGGACGAGACCCGCGAGCGGGAGCTGCTCGAGACGGTGATCCTGCCCGCGCTCGACAGTGAGACTCCGCTGCGCGAGGTCGAGCTCGAGAGCGAAGACGAGAAGCGTCTGCGCGGCTTCCAGCTCCTCTCGGCCAAGCCGATGCTCGTGGCGCTCAACGTCGACGAAGCGAGGCTCGGTTCCGACGCGGTCGAGACCCCGGACGCGGCGGCGGGAGTCGCGGCGGTGGTCATCAGCGCGCCGATCGAGGCCGAGGTGGCCGAGCTGGGCGCCGGCGAGCAGGCCGAGTTTCTGGAGGATCTCGGCCTCGAGGAGCCCAGCGTGCCGCGGATCATCCGCGCCAGCTACGAGCTACTCGGCCTGATCTCGTTCTTTACCGTCGGCGAGGACGAGGTGCGCGCCTGGACGATCCGCCGCGGTACGACGGCCCGCGCCGCCGCCGGCGTCATCCACTCCGATCTCGAGCGCGGCTTCATCCGCGCCGAGGTCGTACGTTGGGACGACCTGGTGCGCCTGAAGAGCCTCGCCGCCTGCCGCGACGAGGGCATCCTCCGCCTCGAGGGCCGCGACTACGTCACCCGCGACGGCGACATCATGCACATCCGCTCCGGCGTCTAATTCGGGGACAGGTCATGAATTTCGGGCCGCGTTGTTAATTATCAACCTGTCCCCGAAATAGTCCCAGAAATAGATCACCACCAGATGATGCGGTCGGGGTTCTTCCAGTGCTCTTCGCCGAACTGCTCGGGGAGGGTACGGCGGTGGTATTTGCCGGGCTCGAAGCCCTGCCGGCCGATGCGACGGAGTTCCTGAGCGATCCGATCGAGCTCGTTCTGGCTCAAAGGGGACGGGCCGAGGCCGCCGCCGCCCCCGGGACCGCCCTCGCCCTGGTCCTGCCCACCGCCGCCTCCTCCGCCGCCCTCACCTTCCTCCTCGTCGTCACCGCCCCCGCCCTGGCCTTTGTCGTCCTCATCGTCGCCTCCGCCGCCACCCTGGCCCTCGTCGTCCTCATCGTCGCCTCCGCCGCCACCCTGGCCCTCGTCGTCCTCGTCGCCGTCACCGCCGCCACCCTGGCCTTCGTCTTCCTCGTCGTCGTCACCGCCGCCGCCCTGTCCCTCGTCTTCTTCGTCGTCACCGCCGCCCCCGCCCTGTCCCTCGTCTTCCTCGTCACCGCCGCCTCCGCCGCCTTGTTCCTCGTCTTCCTCGTCGCCCCCGCCGCCGCCACCCTGGCTCGGGTCTTCCTGATCTTCTCCGCCGTCGCCCCCGCCGCCCTGACTGGGGTCCGGGCTCTCGGAGCCGCCGCCCCCGCCGCCGCACTCGGGCGGCGGATCGGCGATGAGGCGCTCGATCTCGGCCAGCTGGCCCTCGAGAGCGCGTCGATTGGCGCGTGCCATGAGGCCGGTCTTCTGCGACGGCTTGGTCAGGCCGACGGCGCGCTCGAAGCGTTGGAGCGCCCGAGCCCATAGCTCGCGCGTGCGCTCCAGCTCGCACCCTTTGGGATCGCGCTCCGCCTCGCCCCAGTCGAACAGCGCGATGCCGTCGTTGTAGTGGGCCGCGGGCAGCCGCGGATCGATCTTCAGCGCTTCCTGGTAGAGGTCGTGGGCCTCGGTGTAGTTGCCCTGGCGATGGACCG
>JAHEKO010000675.1 GCA_024638355.1 Acidobacteriota bacterium | reverse complement strand
TGGTGGAGGCCGAGACCCGGGTGGTCCGCTGCTATCGGCGCGAGGGCGTCGGACGTCGATCGGAGTATCTGATCGGGGCGGAGTTCACCAATCTCAACGCGCAGGACTTCGCCAAGTTGAAGACGTTCCTCGAAGAGCAGCTGGAGGCCTCGCCGGAGCAGGCCCCTCCGGCACCCCGCATGAAGTGCGAGGTTCCGATCGCGATCCAGTACGAGCGCTTCGACGAGTTCGTCGACGAAGTGGCGACGAATCTCTCGCTCACCGGCATGTTCATCCGGGCGAAACGGCCCCATTCGCCCGGCTCGCAGTTCGACTTCTCGTTTCAGCTCGGAGACGATTTCAGCCTGATCCAAGGCAGCGCCGAGGTCGTCTGGACCCGGCCGCTGAGCGAAGGGCCCGAGCGGCCGGCCGGCATGGGCATTCGCTTTCTCGATCTCGACGAGGTCAGCCAGAAGGTACTGGAGCAGATCCTCGAGAAGGGTACGGACCAGGCCGGCTCCAAAGACGGTGAGGCCGAGGACGCCGACGAGCGCGCGACCCTCCAGGCCGAGATCGAGAGCCTTCGCGCCGAACTGGCGCGGGCGCGCAGCGACGCGGACCAGGCAGTCGCCGCTCTCGAGGCGTCGAAGAGCGCGGGCCTTCCTTCCGCGCCCGACGTCGGCGAGGAAGATGCGGCACGGCCAGGCGACGTTGCGGATCGCCGCAAGCATCCCAGGGCCAAGGTTCCGTTGGAGGTCGAGTACCAGCTCGACGGCGATCGCCTCTGTCAGCAGGCGACGCTGGTCGATCTGAGTGCCGGCGGCATCGCCATGATGACCGACGACCCTCTGCCCACCGGCGGAACCCTCGCGTTCGTCCGCTTCAGGTTGGCCGCCGGCGACGACGGCTCGGCGACGGTCGAAGCGGAAACCAAGGTCGTCCGCTGTGTGCGGCGCGAAGGGATTGGCCGCCGCTCCGAATATCTGATCGGGGCCGAGTTCACGAGTCTCAGCCCACAGGATTACGTGAACCTGAAGGGCTTCGTGGACCAGCAGCTGGCCGCACCCGAGGGGAGCGCCCCGGCCCCACGCGTCAAGTGCGATCCGCCGATCACGATCAAGTACCGCCGCTTCGACGAGTTCGTCGACGAAGTCGCCACGAACCTCTCGCTCACCGGCATGTTCATCCGAGCGAACCGGCCACGCCCGCCGGGCTCGCTCATCGACTTCTCGTTTCAGCTCGGCGACGACTTCAGCCTGATTCACGGCAAAGCCGAGGTGGTCTGGACCCGGCCACTGGCCGAGGGGCCCGACCGGCCGGCCGGCATGGGTATCCGCTTTGTCGAGCTCGACGAGGTCAGCCAGAGAGTGCTCGAGCAGATCCTCGACAAGGCTCCGGAGCAGATACAGAAGGCCCCCGTGGTCTCGACGCGGGACTCGCTCGCCGACGCCCTCGCAGCGGGTCTCGAAGGCGAGGTGGAGAGCCTGCGCGCGGAGCTGGCGCAGACGCGGGGCGACGCCGAGCAGGCCGCCGCCGCCCTCGAAGAGTCGATCAACCGGCAGGCCCGCCATCAGGAGGAGGTCGCGCGGCTGACCGCCGAGATCGAATCCAGAGACGAGACGCTCGGCCGGCTCGATGAGCTCGAGCAGCGGTTGACCGCCAACGAGGACGAGCGGACGCAGCTCGCGGACGCGCTTGCGGCGGCCGAGGCGGAGCACCGCGAGCTCGAAGACCGGTTGGCGGGGGTCGAGGCGGAGCGGAAGGACATCGAGAAAGAGCTGGCCGAGACCGGCTCGGAGCGTGAGTCCCGCGTCCAGGAGCTGGAGGCGGAGCTCGAGACCCTGCGTACCCGCGGCCACGACACCGACCGGGAGCTGACCGAGGCGACCCGGGAGCTCGAGCGGGAGAGAGAGCGCGCCGGCGAGCTCGAGAAGGCCCGAGCCGCGGCTGCCGAAGAGCTCGAACGAGAGCGCGCACGGACCGGCGAGCTCGAGGCGGCACGGACCCAGGCCGCCGAGGAGCTCGAGACGGCACGAACCGAGGCTGCCGAAGAGCTCGAACGAGAGCGCGCACGGACCGGCGAGCTCGAGGCGGCGCGCGCCCAGGCCGCCGAGGAGCTCGAGACGGC
>JAHEKO010000160.1:3446-8049 GCA_024638355.1 Acidobacteriota bacterium | reverse complement strand
AGCTCCGCGCTGGCTCCGTCGAGCCTGAGCCGGTCGAGATCGGCGCCCACCGGCGCCTCGCTCGCGATCACCGCCAGGCGCTTGGAGAGGAAAGCCGACTCCCGCTGCTCCTCGAGCCTGCGGCGCACCGACCGGGCGCCCCGAAGCTCGAGGCCATCGACCTCTTCGAGTCGCTCGTACAGGTCTTCGAGCGACGCGAAGCGCTCGAGCAGCGCCGCCGCCGTCTTGGGGCCGACGCCCCGAACTCCCGGGATGTTGTCGACGCTGTCGCCGGCGAGAGCCAGCAGATCGGCCACCTTTCCGGGCGGCACCGAGAACTTGTCGAGCACCTCCTCGGGGCCGTAGCGCACGCCACGGGCGAAGTCGTAGAGCTCGCAGCGCCCGCCGACCAGCTGCGCCAGGTCCTTGTCGGAGCTCACCACGACCACCCGGTGACCGCCGGCGAGAAGCTGCCGAGCGAGCGTGCCGATCAGGTCGTCGGCCTCGAAGGTCGAGTCGATGTAGGTCGCCGCGCCAAAGGCGGCGCCCAGCTCCCGGCAGGCATCGAGCTGGGCCTCGAGCTCGGGCGGCGGCAGCTCCCGCTGCGCCTTGTACTCGGGATAGATCTCGTTGCGGAAGCTTGTCGTCAGGCTGCCGTCGAAGGCGAGGCCGAGATGGGTCGGGCTCTCCTCGGCGATCAGCCGGAGGAGAAAGCCGGCGAACCCGTGGACGGCGTTGACCGGCCGCCCCGCGGGATCGACGATCGACGCCGGCAGGGAGAAGAAGGCCCGGAAGATGTAGGGGCTGGCGTCCACCAGGTGCACCGTGTGCTCGTTCGACATCGTCCCTCAGCCTCGCAGCTCGCGGCGCAGAACGGCTCGCGCCGCCTGATAGCCGCACATCCCGTGCACCCCGCCGCCGGGCGGCGTCGAAGACGAGCAGAGATAGAGTCCTCGAACCGGCGTCGCATAGGGCACCCACCGCGCCACCGGGCGAGCCCAGAGCTGGGCCAGGTCGGTCACGCCGCCCGCCAGATCGCCACCCACCAGATTCGGATTGAGCGCCTCGAGGTCGGCGGTGGTGCGTGCCGAGCGCGCCAGCACGCGATCGCGGAAGCCCGGGGCGAAGCGCTCGATCTGACCCTCGATCGCCGCGGTTCGATCGAGCGTCGAGCCGTGGGGCACATGGCAGTAGGCCCAGACCGTCTGCTTGCCGGCCGGCGCCCGGCCGGCGTCGAAGAGGCTGGTCTGCGCCAGGAGCACGAACGGCCTTTCGGGGTGCTCTCCACGCCAGACCGCGGCCTCGGCCTCGGCGATCTCGGCCAGCGTGCCGCCGACGTGCACCGTCGCGGCGCGACTGCACTCGGGCGCGCGCCACGGAATCGGGCCGTCGAGCGCCAGATCGAGCTTGAAGACGCCCGGGCCGTAGCGATAGCGCTCGAGGCGCTTGCGATAGGTCCGCGGCAGCCGGTCGCCGGCGATCGACAGGAGCTGCCGTGGGGTGACGTCGAGCAGCACCGCCCGCGCGCGCGGCAGCTCGTCGAGCGAGGCGACCCAGCGCCCGGTCTCGATCCGGCCGCCGAGCTCGCCGAGGTACGAGGCGAGGGCGTCGGTGATCCGGCGCGCCCCGCCGCGCGGGAAGGGCCAGCCGACGCGGTGGCCGAGCAAGCCGAGCACCAGGGTGATCGCCGCGGTCGCGGCGGTCTCGAGCGGCAAGACGGTGTGGGCGGCCAGCCCCGCGAGAAGCGCCCGGGCCGGCTCGCCCTCGAAGCGGCTCTCGGCCAGGCCGCGCGCCGAGCGCAGACCGCGCAAGCCGAACCGGGCGAGCGCGATCGGACTCTTCGGCAGCAGCGGCAGCGGTCCGAGAAGGTCACGGTCGATCCTGGGCCAGGCGCGCACCGCCGGCTCCATCAAGCGCCGATAGGCGCGGCCGTCGGCACCGCCGAGCGACTCGGCGGTCTCGCCGATCGAGTGCTCGAGCAGGGCGGCCCGGCCGCCGTCGAGCGGATGGGCGCAGGCCGCGGGCGGAAAGACCCAATCGAGGCCGTGGCCGCGCAGCGGGAGCTCCCGCAGACAGGGCGAGGCGGCGGCCAGCGGATGGACCGAGGAGCAGCTGTCGTGGAGAAAGCCGGGCAGGGTGAGCTCTTCGGTGCGGCAGCCGCCGCCGATCCGGTCGGAGCCCTCGATCACCAGCACCGAGCGTCCGGCGCGGCCCAGGGTCACCGCGGCGGCGAGCCCGTTCGGCCCCGAACCGACGACCACGGCATCGTACTCGGTCATGCCGCGCGATCTTACGCTCCCGGGGCCTGGTGTAGGCTTGCGTTGGCTCGCCGGGGCGACGCCCGGCGGTCGCCGCCCGTACAACTCGCTGACAGCCGCAGATGAAACCTCGCTCGCTCCTCCTAGCGCTCTTCGCGGCCGCGGCGCTGTTCGCCCCGCCGGCCGGGGCCCAACTGACGCCGACCGTGTGGACGATCACCGTCGACTGCAGCGCCGGCCAGAGCATCAACAGCGCGCTCGAGCAGTCGGCGCAGCTGTTGACGGTCGAGGTGCGCGGCGAGTGCCAGGAGGACGTGGTGATTCGCCGCGACGACGTGGTGCTGCGCGGCGCCGACGCGCGCCGCGACGGTATCCGCTCGCCGGGCGCCGTCGAGGGGAGCGACGCGGCGCTGACCATCCGCGACGCCCGCCGCGTCACGGTCGCCAATCTGCGTATCTCGGGGGGAGTGCGCGAGGGTCTCCACGTGCTGAACTCGACCGACGACATCATCGTGTCGGACAGCCGCCTCGACAGCAACGGCGTCTGGGGCGCGTCGATCGGCGACTCGACGGTCGCCTTCATCGACGTGTCGTTCTCCGGCAACGGCCTGCGGGTCGTCGATTCGATCGGCGGCGGGCTGATCGCCGCGCGCGGCTCCGAGGTGGCGTGCTCCGAGTGCCTGATCGAGCTCAACCCCGAGTCGGGGGTCAATTTCGGCGCGGTGGCGTTCACCGGATCGACGCTGCGGCTGAGCGACTCGCGGGTCGAGGGCCAGACCGCGGTCCTCGCCCAGTCGTACGCACGCGCGATGATCGAGTCGACCGAGCTCGAGGGCGCCGTCTGGTCCTTTCAGGCCAACTCCTACGGCAGCGTGCAGGTTCGCGGCGGCACCCTGTCGGGGCCGTTCCTGGCGAAGAGCTACAGCACGGTCGAGCTGATGGGGGCGACCCAGGTGCTGAACCAGCTCCAGAACTTCATCACCGAGTCGTCCAAGCTGGTGGCCGACCGGCTCGAATCGAACGAGCTGGAAACGACGCTCGCCGGGTTGACCCTGGTGGCCGACTTCTCCACCGGGCGGATCGTCAACGGCACGGCCGCCGAGTCGCTGGTCTGCACCCTGGGTGGCGAGCTCTTCTGCGACGGCACCGAGATCAAGGGCAGCGTGATGGGCTGCCCCGCCTGCCCCATCGGCCGCTAGCCTGCATTTCTCACCAACTTCGTCGCGAGGCGGCGTAGGTGCCTGTAGATGCGAGGCTTGCCGAAGTCCGGCACCGGAGGCGTACTCGCAGTACGTCGAGGAGCCCGACTTGGGGAAGTCTCGCAGATGCAGGCAGATACGACGCCGCAGTAGAAGGCTGGTGAGAAATGCAGGCTAGAGCCTCCGCCACCCGGGGGCGGCGAACCGGGAGCGATGGCCAGGCACTTCGGTCCGGTCAGGACACCCTCGGCCGGGGCATAAAGGCCAGCGCCCTACCCAGTCATCGAAAGCGAAGACTTGCCAGGCCTCGCCGCCTGGCAAGGCTTGCGCGCATCGCACGTTCAGAAGGGCGCTAGACGCCGACCTCCCGAACCCGATCCGCCTACTCGACCTCGACGACCATCTCGATCTCCACCGCGAGACCGATCGGCAGCGAAACCATGCCCACCGCGGCGCGCACGTGCTTGCCGCGATCGCCGAGCACCTCGACCAGCAGGTCCGAGGCCCCGTTGATCACCTTCGAGTGGTCGACGAACTCGGGCGTCGTGTTGACCATGCCGAACACCCGAACCACCCGCTTGACCTTGTCGAGGTCGCCGATCTCGCCCTTGAGCGAGCTCAACAGAGCGATCGCGGTCAACCGCGCGGCCTCGTACCCCTGCTCGAGCGTCAGCTCCTTGCCGACCTTGCCGGTGACGTAGCCGCCCTCGGGCTTGAGCGGACCGTGGCCCGACAGGAAGACCAGATTGCCGGTCCGCACCGAACGCACGTAGTTGGCGATCGGCGCCGGCATCTCGGGCAGCTCGATCCCCAACTCGGCGAGCTTCTCTTCGGGGCTGGCGGCCGGCGAGCTGGCGGCGGCCGCGGCGGCGGAAACCGTGGCGAGCGCGAGCAGGAAGGCGGCGAGTCCGTTGAACGGAAGGAAGAGCCTGGGCCTCATCGATACGACCTCCGGGGTTCGTGGCGAGCGGTTGGCGGGCGGGCAGGCTAACACAGCTCATCCCCCGCGCCCGCGGGCGAGGGCGACCACCGCGACCGCGGCCCAGACCCCCTCGAGCACGACGAACGGCAGGAAACCGATGAGCCACGACGCGTAGCAGGCCAGGCCGGCGCCGATCCCGTTGATCCCCTGGTAGAGCCGCGAACGCCGATCGAGCCGGCCGCTCA
>JAHEKO010000160.1:0-3346 GCA_024638355.1 Acidobacteriota bacterium | reverse complement strand
GCCGTCTACGAGAATCGCTACCTGCTCGGCACCTCCCTGGCCCGGCCGCTGATCGCCAAGACCCAGGTCGAGATCGCCCGCCAGGAGGGCGCCGGCGCCCTCTCCCACGGCGCCACCGGCAAGGGCAACGACCAGGTGCGCTTCGAGCTCGCCTTCGCCGCCCTGGCGCCCGATCTGGAGGTGATCGCGCCCTGGAAGGAGAGCGAGTTCCTCGAGCGCTTCAAGGGCCGCAGCGACCTGCTCGAGTTCGCGCGCCGCGAGGGCATCGAGATCGAGGCGACGGCCGAGAAGCCCTACTCGACCGACGAGAACATCATGCACCGGAGCTACGAGGCCGGGATCCTCGAGGATCCCACGGTGGCGCCTCCCGCCGACATGCACAAGCTGGTGCGACCGCTCGCCGACACTCCCGATGAGCCGACGAATCTCGAGATCCACTTCAAGGACGCGCTCCCCGACCGGGTCGTCGATCTCGACGCCGGCGTCACCTACGACCAGCCGCTCACGCTCTTCCAGTTCCTCAACGAAGCCGGCGGCCGCCACGGCATCGGGCGCGTGGACATGGTCGAGAACCGCTTCGTCGGCATCAAGTCGCGAGCGGTCTACGAGACGCCGGGCGGCACGATCCTGCATCAGGCGCTGCGCGATCTCGAAGGCATCGCGATGGACCGCGAGGTGCTGCGGCTGCGCGACAGCCTGTCGCCCAAGTTCACCGAGCTGATCTACAACGGCTTCTGGTTCAGCCCCGAGATGGACTTCATCCGCGCCGCCTTCGCCCAGTCGGAAGAGCTGATCGACGGCACCGTTCGGCTGCAGCTGCTCAAGGGCAACGTCATCCTTCTCGGGCGCTCGTCGCCGAGCTCGCTCTACGACCGCGACCTGGCCTCGATGGACGTCGAGGGCGGCTACGACCAGAAGGACGCGCGCGGCTTCATCAACATCAACTCGCTGCGGCTGCGCGCCCACAAGCTCATTATCAAGAAGGCCGCCGAGGGGTGACGCGGCTCTGGGACCGAGGCACGCCCCTCGACACGGTCGTCGCCAGGTTGACGGTCGGGCGCGACCCGGAGCTCGACCTCCGGCTGGTCGCCCACGACGCGCTCGCCTCGGCCGCCCACGCCGAGATGCTGGCCGCGATCGGCATCCTCTCGGCCGAGGAGCTGGCCGGCGTGCGCGCCGAGCTGCGCACGATCGTCGGCGAAGCGCTCGCCGGCGAGTTCGTCATCGATCCGGCCGACGAGGACGGCCACACCGCGATCGAGAACCGCTTGACCGAGCGGCTGGGCGACGCCGGCCGGCGGATTCACACCGGGCGTAGCCGCAACGACCAGGTCATCGCGGCGCTCCGCTTGTGGGGACGCGAGGCGCTCCTGAGCCTGCATGCCGAGACACGCACCCTGGTCGAAGGACTGCTCGAGCGTGCCGAGGCGGAGCGGGAGACGGCGGTTCCCGGCTACTCGCACACCCGGCAGGCGATGGTCACCACGCTCGGGCATTGGCTCGCGGCCCACGCCGAGTCGCTGCTCGACGACCTGCCCTGGATCGAGCGCGCCTACGCCCACCTCAACCGCTCGCCGCTCGGCAGCGCCTCGGGCTTCGGCGTCGCCCTCGACCTCGACCGGCCGGGGGTCGCCGAAAGCCTCGGCTTCGACGGCGTCCAGGCCAACACGCTGGCGGTACAGAACGACCGCGGCAAGAGCGAGTGGCTCGCTCTCGGCGCGGCGGTCGCCATCGCCAACGATCTGGGGCGGCTGGCCGGCGACCTGATCTGGCTGTCGAGCGACGAGCTCCGCTTCGTCAAGCTGCCCGACGCGCTCACCACCGGCTCGAGCATCATGCCCCAGAAGCGCAACCCGGACGTTCTCGAGCTGGTCCGCGCCGGCGCCGCCGCGCTGCGCGGCCATCACGCCGCCATCGCCGGCGTCTACGCGCCGCTGGCCTCCGGCTACCACCGCGACCTGCAGCTGACCAAGGCGCCCTTCCTCGAGGGCATGGTCCTGGCGGCCGATCTGCTGCAGGCAACGGCGGCGGTCGTCGCCGGCCTAGAAGTCGACGCCGACCGCTGCCGTGAGGCCATCCAGCCCGCTACCGGGGCCACCGACGCGCTCTACGCCCGCGTGGCTCGTGGCGAGCCGTTCCGCTCGGCCTACCGCGCGATCGCCGCCCGGCCCGAGGCGCCGAGCAGCGAGGCCGCCGAGGGCTGGCGATCGAGGCGCCATCTGGGCGCGCCAGGCGCATTCGATGCGGCGCCCGAGCGCGAGCGCCTGGAACGTGCACAGGCCTTCGGCGCGGCCGAGCGCGAGCGCATCGAAGCGGTCTGGCAGGCGTTCGAGTCGCCGTCTGTATAAGATGCCCGACGGTCGCCCGCGGACTGCCTGACTTCACCGGAGGAGCGCTCATCGATGCCGACACCGACAGCTCACGTCAGCGCCGCCGCCGGCGATTTCGCCGAGGCCGTCCTGCTGCCGGGCGACCCGCTGCGCGCCCAGCACATCGCGGAGAACCATCTCGAGAACGCTCGCCAAGTCACCGCGGTGCGCAACATGCTCGGCTTTACCGGCAGCTACAAGGGCCTGCCGGTCTCGGTGATGGGAACCGGCATGGGAATCCCGTCGGTGTCGATCTACAGCCACGAGCTGATCACCGAGTACGGCGTGAAGAAGCTGGTGAGGGTCGGCAGCTGCGGCGCCGTGGCCACCAACGTGGCGCTGCGCGAGGTGATCCTGGCGACCGGAGCGTGCACCGACTCGCGCGTCAACCGGCGACGCTACGCGGGTCACGACTTCGCGGCCGTCGCCGACTTCGGCCTGCTTCGCGCCGCGGCCCGCGCCGCGGAGGCGCAGGGCGTGCCGCTCAAGGCCGGGCTGGTCCACAGCGCCGACCTCTTCTACGAGCCGCTGCCGGATCCCTTCGAGCCGATGAAACGGATGGGCGTGCTCGCCGTCGAGATGGAGTGCGCCGGACTCTACGGCCTGGCCGCCGAGCACGGGGTGCGCGCGATGGCGCTCCTGACCGTCAGCGACCAGCTGGTCACCGGCGAGCGGACCAGCTCGGAAGAGCGTCAGTCGACCTTCGACGCCATGGTCCACGTGGCACTCGAGGCCCTGGTGCTGGACGCGGGCTAGCCTCCGCGTCTCACTCGGCCGCGCCGTCGCCGCCGGCCAGGACGTCTTCCAGCCTTGCCACACGCTCGGCGTCGAGCCCCAGCCGCTCGGCCAGGCGCGAAAGGTACTTCTCCTCGGCCCGGGTGTCGACGTCGATCGCCATCAGCGAGGCGAGGTAGACGCGGTCGGCGAGCTCCGGAGACGAGACCTGCGCCGCGAGCGTGCCGAGACTCACGGGCGAT
>JAHEKO010000674.1 GCA_024638355.1 Acidobacteriota bacterium | reverse complement strand
GACCGTCGACTATGTGGTCGAGCCGAAGCTCGACGGGGCGTCGCTCGAGCTGGTCTATCGCGACGGCGTCTTGAGCGGCGCCGCCACCCGCGGCGACGGCCTGCGCGGCGAGGCGATTCTCGAGAACGTGCGCACCATCGCCGCCGTGCCGCTCCGCCTGCGAACGGAGGAGCGCGCGGCGCCGCCGGTCCTGGCGCTGCGCGGCGAGGTGATCATGCAGGTCGACGCCTTCGAGCGGGCGAACGAGCGCCTGCTCGAGCAGGGGAAGGTGCCCTACGCCAATCCGCGCAACGCCGCCGCCGGCGCGCTGCGTCAGCTCGATCCGCGGCTCACCGCGCGCCGGCCGCTCGACATCTACCTCTACGACATCCTCGCAGCCGAGGGGGAGCTCGGCCTCGACAGTCAGTGGCAGGTGCTCCAGGCGCTGCGGGAGTGGGGCCTGCGGGTCAACGATCTGCCGCGCCGGGTCGATTCGGTCGAGGCGATCGCCGAGTACCACCAGCGGATGATCGACACGCGCGACGACATCGGTTACGAGATCGACGGCGTGGTGATCAAGCTCGACGATCTCGGCGCGCGCGAGCTGATGGGGTCGACCTCCCATCACCCGCGCTGGGCGTTCGCCTTCAAGTTCCCGCCGCGCAAGGAGATCACCCGTGTGCTGGAGATCGTGGCGAGCGTCGGCCGCACCGGGGTGGTGACGCCGGTGGCGATGATGCGGCCGGTGGAGATCGGCGGGGTCACCGTCAGCCGGGCGACCCTCCACAACCGCGAAGAGGTGGAGCGCAAGGACATTCGCAGGGGAGACCGCGTGCGGGTGCAGCGGGCCGGCGACGTCATCCCGCAGGTGGTCGAGCGCATCCCCGAGAAGGGCAAGCGGCGCAAGCCGCGCTTCCGGATGCCGAAGCGCTGCCCGTCGTGCCGCACGCCGCTGATCGAGCGCGGTCCGTTCACGGTCTGCCCCAACACGCTCGAGTGCCCGGCGCAGCTCGCCGGTGGCATCATTCATCTCGGCTCGCGCCACGCGCTCGATATCGAGGGGCTGGGCGAGGAGACCGCGAAGATCCTGGTCGAGAAGGACCTCGTGCGCCGCCTGCCCGAGCTCTTCGAGCTGCGCGCCGAGCAGCTTCTGGAGCTCGAGGGCTTCGGCGAGATCTCGGCCAATCGCCTGGTCGAGGGCATCCGCCGGGCTTCGAACGCCGAGCTCGACCGGCTCCTCTACGGTCTCGGCATCCCCGAGGTGGGGCGCACCGTGGCGCGCGATCTGGCGCGGCACTTCCGGTCGTTCGACAGCGTTCGAGCGGCCGACGAGGAGGCGCTGCAGGAGGTCCCCGGCATCGGCCCCAAGATGGCCGAGGCGATCGCCGGCTTCTTCCGCGAGCCCGGCAACGCCGAGATCCTCGATGCTCTGCTCGACGGCCGGATCACGGTGGTCGAGCCCGAGCCGCTCGAAGACGCCGGCGCCGAGCTCGACAACCTCAAGTTCGTGCTCACCGGCGGTCTCGAGCGGCTGAGCCGGAACGAGGCGAAGGAGCTTCTCGAGTCGCACGGCGCCAAGGTCGTCGGCTCGGTGTCGAAGAAGACCGACTACTTGGTCGCCGGCTCCGATCCGGGCTCGAAGTACGACAAGGCGGTCGAGCTCGGCGTCGAGATCCTCGACGAAGCGGGGCTGGTCGAGCTGCTGGCGAGCCGCGGCGTGCCGCTCGAGGGCTAGCCGCCGCGCCTCTACGGGAAGATGCCGAGGTCGGCGTAGCAGACGGCGATCTTGTCGATGGCGCCGATGAAGGCCGCGGTGCGGAGATCGGTCTTGTCCTCGTGGTCGGCCCGGGTCTGGCGAATCTGCTGGTAGGCGTTCACCATGGTTTCCTCGAGTCCGGAGTGGACGAGCTGCTCTTCGCCGCCGCCGGCGGTCAGCTCGTCGAGCTCGGCGCCGGTGAACGGATCGTCGGCCTTCTCGCCCAGCGCCTTCAGGATGCGTCGGCGCGTCTGCTCGTCGTGGCGCTTCTCCATGCGCCCGAAGCGCAGGTGGGAGAGGTTCTTCACCCACTCGAAGTAGGAGACGGTGACGCCGCCGGCGTTGAGGTAGGTGTCGGGCAGCACCAGCAGCCGGCGC
>JAHEKO010000159.1:5840-8091 GCA_024638355.1 Acidobacteriota bacterium | reverse complement strand
CTTGGAGCTGTCGGATCTGGCGGAGTGGGTCCGCCCGGCCGCCGCCCGGCCGGCATGACGGGGCGGCTCGGCGAGCGCCTATTCGAGTTCGCGGTCCTCACCGACTCGCATGTGAACGCGGCGGAGGACCGCTCGGTCTCGCCGTACCGGTGCAACCGGCACGCCAACGCTCGCTTCCGATACGTGGTCCGGGCGATCCGCCGGGACGCTCCGGCCTTCGCGCTCCACCTCGGAGACATGGCGAACCCGCTACCCGAGCTCCGGGGCTTCGGCGCGGCCGTGGCTCGTTTCCGGGAGATCGCCGGCGAGCTAGCGGTGCCGCTCCACCTGGTTGCGGGCAATCACTGTATGGGCGACAAGCCCCGGGGCTGGGTACCGGTGCCCCGGGTCTCGGAGGCGGCCCTCGACCAGTACCGGCGCTCGTTCGGACCGCCGTTCTACGCTTTCGACCACGGCCCCTGCCACTTCGCGGTCCTCGCCTCGCTGCTGGTTGAGTCGGGCTTCGCCGCGGAGGAGGAGCAACGGCAGTGGATCGAGGCCGATCTCGAAGCGGCGCACCGCCGGGGGCAGCGTCTCTGGTTGGCGATGCACTACCCCCCCTTCATCGCCTCCCCCGACGAGCCCGGAAGCTACGACAACCTGGACCCGCCGGGCCGCGCCTGGGTCCTGGGCCTGCTCGAGCGCTGGCCGGTCGAGGCTGTCTTCAGCGGCCACGTCCACAACTACTTCTACAACCACCACGCCGGCGCGCCGCTCTACACCGTGCCGGCTACGAGCTTTGTGCGCCAGGACTACGGCGAGCTCTACCGGGTAGCGCCGCGTGACCGCGAGGGCGGGCGCGACGACCGCGACAAGCTCGGCTGGCTCCGGGTGCGGGTCTACGAGAAGGGGCACGTGGTGCACCTGGTGCGCACCCACGGCCGCGAGCTGTCTCCGGACGAAAGCCTCGAGGGCGAGGCGCGCCGGCTGGAGCCGGTCTCGGCCCGCGAGGCGGGCGCCTGGCCGGTGACGGTGGAAGTCCGCGACAACTGGCTGGCGCCGGTCTCGCTCCGGCCCAACAACTCGGTGAGCCCGTTTACCCGCCGGTGGGCGCGCAACGACTGGCCGGTCGCGGCGCTGGAGGAAATGGGGATCGCCCGAGTCCGCCTGGCGCTCCAGGAGCTGGCACACTCCGAGGTGCCCGACCGGATGGAGGACCTGGCGAGCGCGGGGTTCGGGTTCGTCGTCTACTCCCACGGGCCGCCCGACGCGTCCGAGATCGCGCAGATGCGGGAGCGCCGCGCCCCGGTGGCTGCATGGGAGCTGATCCTGCGCTTGGAGGACGTCGAGGAGGTGGCCAAAAACCTCACGGGGCCGGGAGGCGGTGGATCAGCGGACGGGCTTCCGCCGCTCTATCTCAACCGGGTCCTGGACGTCCGGCGGGCTGAGATCGACGACGCCAATGTGCGCCACGTCGCCAACTACGGATTCCAGCCGGTGGAGTGGGAACGCCTCGAAGAGCTCTGCCGCTCGCCGCCGATCGCCGCGACCTTCCGGGGCCTCGTATTCCGGATCCGCCGTCGCGGCCGGCCCGAGATCTCACCCTGGGAGGCGATCCACGAGATCGGCCGTCTGGCCCGCGCCACGGGGATGCGGCATCAGGCCCACATCCTGTTCTCCGGCAACGTCACCGCTGAGCGCTTTCTCCACGACCCCGACACCTCTCGCCGGGTGGCGGAGTCCGCCCTCGCCGCGGTCGTCGTCGGCGACGTGGACGTCTGTCTGGACACGTTCGAGGATGTGGACCGCGGCTACTTCGTGCGCCACGGCCTGGTAGACCGGCGCTACAACCCGCGCTCGCCTGCCCGGGTGCTCGGGTCTCTGCACGCTGCCCTCGCCGCGCTCGGCTCCGGGGAATTCGGCGAGTGGGGGGTGCGGGAGGTGAACGGGGCGCGACTGCTTTCCGGTCGCTGCGGCGGGCGGAGAGTCGACCTGATCCTCCCCCGGCGCCCGGTCACACTGGGGGAGGTGTGGGCGCCGGGCGAGACCCCCGCCGCCCAGCTCACGATCATCGATCTCGACCGGGGCAAGGTCCGCGACGTGGCGTCGAGCGGGGGTGGGGCACCGACCGGGAGGACGCCCCTCGAGACACCCCACCTCGTGATCGCCGGAGGCTAGATCGGCCTGGCCGAGAGTGCGAAGAGGCTGCCGTTGAGGTCGCAGTCAATCGTGCCCCACTTGATGCCCTTCCGTCTCTTGCCCGACATCCGAC
>JAHEKO010000159.1:3162-5740 GCA_024638355.1 Acidobacteriota bacterium | reverse complement strand
GGACGAGCCTACAGTCGGAGTGGCCGAGCAACAGATCAGCGCGACTCGATGCCGCCTGATCAGCATGGCCGAGCGGACGACTCAACGGCCGAAGTGCTGGCGAAGCTCGACTCCTGAGCCGATCGGCGCCGCTCAGGCCTCGGCTTCCTCGATCTCCGCGCTCCAGGAGATCTCCACGGCGCCCTTCAGGGTGGCCGCGGTGGGGCACTTGTCCTGGTGCCGCTCGAGCGCCCTCTCGACCAACTCGCGCGCAGCGGGCGGAATGCGCAGCCGGTAGCGGATCTCGATGCGCCGCAGCACCGGCAGCCGGTCTTCGAGCACGTTGAAGCCCTCGACCTCGGCCGAGATGTCGTCGCCGGACAGGGACACGCCGCGCACCTCCAGTGCGCCATTCAAGGTGCCGAGCATTCAGCCGGCGGCGGCCGCCACGGTGTAGTCGACGGGCAGCGGCAGGTCGGGAGCGCCCTCGAGCTTGTAGAGGCTCTTGATGGCGCCGTGGACCCCGAAATCGACGGTGGCGCCGGCTTCGAGGTGGCCCTGCCGATGAAGCCCCTCGACCTTGCGGATCCGTGAGCGGCTCACGTAGATCGGTTCACTCATGTCTGTCTCCCCGGCGCAGCCTACAACAGCGCGTGCGGCCGACGGCTTTGCACCGAATCCCCTCTCGTGGTTTCCTCGTAGTCATGACCGTGCATGCAGCTCGCGCTTTCCTGTCCGCCGGCATCGTCGTTCCGCTCCTCTACTTCGGCACCCACCTCGTCGCCGGCGGGCTCACGCCGGACTACAGCCACGTGTCGCAGTACGGCAGCGAGCTCGGGATCGCGGGCGCCCCCGCCGCCCGGCTCTTCAACGGCGGCATCCTGCTGACGGCGGTCGCCACGATCCTCGGCGCGGTGGGGCTCTACCTCGGCGCCCGCAGAGCGAGCCCGGGACGACTCTGGCCGGCTCTCACGGGTCTGTCGCTCGGTCTCTTCGGCGTGGGGCTCGTGTTCGGAGGCCTGTTCCCGATGCCGGACCCCCGGCATGGCGGCTTCGGCCTCGGCATGGCGGTCCACGCCGCCCCGGTGTTCCTCGCTCTCGCGCTGCGCCGGGCTCCCGGCCATCGAAATCTCATGCGGTTTTCCGTCGTCGCCGCGGTGCTGATGCTCGCGTTCCTGGCCGTGATGATGGGCGTCGGCGGCCTGCTGACCCGAGCCAACGTCGGCCTCTTCCAGCGGATCTACGCCTTGACGCTCTTCGGCTGGATCGGCATTGCGGCCTTCGGCCTGCGACGGTCGGTCCGGGCCGACAATTGAGCACGGGAAGCGAGCGGGTGTCGGCCGAGCGCTATTTCGCGCCGCCGCGAGCACGGGCCTGATCCTCCCCGCGACACCCAGTAGCGATACCCTGGCCGCATGGCGCCAGGTGCAGCAGAGTCCGATTCGGTATCGCGGGCCTCGACTCTGGTCTCGGCGGTTCTCCTCGTAGGCGTGCTCGCTCTCGTCTTCGGCTATCCCCACTGGGTAGGCGCCTGGGTGGAGTCGGCCGGCCAATGGCGGTTGCTGCCGCTTCTCGCGCCCGCCTACACCCAGCACCTGCAGGCGTTTGCGACCTGGGTGGTGCTTTCGATCGCGCTCAACGTGGTGCTCTTTCGGAGCCGCCGGTGGGACCGAAGCGCGCGCTGGCTGCAGTTCGCCGCCGGGGTCGTCGGTGCGCTCACCCTGCTGCAGATCGCTACCGGGCCGCCGATCCTGGGGCCGCAGAGCGCGTGGATGGACCTCCACGGCTGGCCGCCCGAGCTCCAGGGCGCTCAGCAACGACTCGTCGAATCTCTCTACCCCGTCTTCAGGATCCTCTTGCTCGTCGCGCTGGGCGGCCTGGTCGTGGTCTCCCTCCACCGCCTGTTCCGGCTCGTCGGTCTGGAGGACCCGGCGCGCAAGCTCTTGCGGGAGGGGCTCGGCGATCGCGGTCTCGCCGGTACCGTGGAGCTGCTTCGGCAAGACGCCGGCCGCGCCTACCAGGTGCTCGACCGCGATCGACCGTTCGGCCCCGGACCGGAGCACCCGATCGCGCGCTTCGTGCATCGGGCCAAGGTCGTCCTTAGCGGGATCGCTCTCCAGCTCACTCCCGCGCGCCGGTTGCTGTTCGCCGCCTCTCTACTCCTGGCCATACCCGAGGCGACGCGCTGGGCCGCCGTCGCCGGGCTCTTCCTCCTGCTCCTCTTCGAGCTCGTCGACCGGATCCAGGTACGCGACGAGCTGGAGCTGGCTCGAGACCTCCAGCGCGGTCTCCTTCCGGCGGGCGCGCCGGCCGTGCCGGGCTGGGACGTGGCCCTCTCCTACCGCACGGCGAACGCGATCGGCGGCGACTACCACGACTTCCAGCGCACCGCCGACGGCCGGATGGCCCTGGCCGTCGGCGACGCCAGCGGTCACGGCATGGCGGCGGCGCTCATCATGGCGATCGCCAACGCCACGCTGAAGGCGACCTACGATCACGAAGCGGCTCCCGAGGACGTCGTCGCGCGGCTCAATCGCGCGCTCGCCCGCACCGGAGATCGGAAGGCCTTCATGACGCTCTTCTACGGACTGCTGGATCC
>JAHEKO010000159.1:0-3062 GCA_024638355.1 Acidobacteriota bacterium | reverse complement strand
TTGATCCCCTTGACCATCTGGATGTCGTAGTCGATCTCCTTCTCGAAGGCGACCAGGCAGCCGGTGTCGAGGCGCATGGTCTCGCCGACGCCCAGCTTCCGCTCCACCACGGTGCCGCCGGCGTGGACGAACGCCAGGCCGTCGCCGGTCAGCTTCTGCAGGATGAAGCCCTCGCCGCCGAAGAGGCCGGCGCCGAGCTTCTTTTGGAATGCGATGCCGATGCCGACGCCCTTGGCGGCGCAGAGAAACGCATCCTTCTGGCAGATCATCGTGTTGCCGTGCTTCTTCAAATCCAGCGGAATGATCCGCCCGGGGTAGGGGGACGCAAAGGCAACCTTCTGCTGCCCGGCGGCCGAGTTGCCGAAGAGCGTCATGAAGAGCGACTCGCCGGTCAGCACCCGCTTGCCGGCGCCCAGCAGCGCACCCATGATGCCGCTCCCCTGCTGGCTCGAGCCGTCGCCGAAGATGGTCTCCATCTCGATGCCGGGATCCATGTACATGAAGGAGCCCGCCTCGGCGATGCACGCCTCGCGCGGGTCGAGCGTCAGCTCGACGAACTGCATCTCCTCGCCGAAGATCTCGTAGTCGATCTCGTCGGCTCCGACGCCGAGCGTCGGCACCGGCGGCGGCGCCGGCGGCAGCACCCCGGCGAATTCGGGCTGCTGGGCGATCGGCACCCAGGCGCTCAGCCCCTCGCGGAAGACGTGCGCGTCGCGACCGAACTCTCCACTCGACACCCTGGCCTTGAGATCGTCTTCGGTGAAGGGTCCCTTCTGCTCGCCCGCGACTGCTGCGTACCAGACCTTGTCGCCACTCATGATGCTCTCTCGCCTCCGTTTCTCGTCACTCGATGGGGTCGCGAGTCTACCAACTCGCGCAGCTTGCTCCCGTACAGCCGGATGCGCTTCGGGCCGAGCTGGGGCACGCGCTCGAGGTCGTTTGCTCCGTGCCGGCGCAGGTGGTCTAGAGCCCGGCCCGGCAGCACGACCTGAAGCGGCACGCCGCGCCGGGTCGACTCCTTCTGGCGCCACGCCTTGAGCCTCTCTTCCCGGCGTTTGATCTCGCGCCCGTCGACCGAGTTCGCCGCGCGCGGCTCTCGGGGCGGCGGCGCGGGGGCCGGCTCGTCGCGGGCGCGGGCGACCCGCTCGAGCAGCTCGGCGGAGCGCGCCGCCAACCGCCCGCGCACGCCGAGCCGACGCAGGGCGCCGCGGTTGCGCGGCGGGTTGGCGCTGAGCGCCAGCAGCAGCCGGTTGTTGAGCGTGCGGCCCGGCGCCCGGTCCTCGGCGCGCGCGACCTCGTCGCGCCACTGCCAGAGCGCGGCCAGAACGGCCAGCCCGCGCCGATCGAGCCTGCCGACGCCCTTGATCTTCCAGAAGCCGTCCGGGCGAAAGCCACCGTCCCAGGTCGCCTCCTCCACCACCCGGTTGGCGATCGCCAGCTCTTCCTCGATATCGGCCCGGTCGACCTGACGCTTCAGCTCCTCGCACATCGTCGGCAGGTAGCGCACGTCGTCGATCGCGTAGTCGAGCACCTCGGGCTCGAGCGGCCGCTTGGCCCAGTCGTACTGGGTGTAGGCCTTGTCGAGCTCGACGCCGCAGATCTGCTCGACCATGGCGCCGTAGCCGGTCTTGGCAAAGCCGAGAAAGGACGCGGCCTGCTGGCTATCCCAGACGCCTCGCAGCTCGCAGCCGAAGTCGCGCTTGAGGCAGCCGACGTCGAACTCGCCGCCGTGCAGGTAGGTCGTGACGTCGGGCGACTCGAGTGCCGGGCGGAGGGCCTCGAGCCAACTCTCACCCTCGAGGCCGATCGGATCGACCAGCCACAGCCGCCCGCCGACGTTGAGCTGGAGCAGGGCGACGCGCTCCTGATAGGCGAAGCCCGAGTTCGATTCGGTATCGAGCGCGTGACAGGGAGCCCGCTCGAGCGCTCGCCTCAGCGGGGCGAGATCCTCGATCCGCTCGACATGGGTGTAGGCGCCCTCCGCGCTCGGCTTCGTCTTCGTCATCGCCGCAGCGGATGCTACCAACCGGCGCTCGCCGGGATGGATCCGGGCGGAGGTCCGGTCGAAGCGGACCCGGCACGCCTAGCGGCAAGAGGCTCTCGAGCCGGCAGCGTATGCTCGGCGCGCGATGGGCATTCCCGAGAAGATGGCGCTTCTCTTCGCGGCTCTTGCCGTCGTCTGGCCGCCTGCGACCACCGCCGCGGAGCCGCCGCCCAACCTCGCCCGCCGCCCGGGCGGCCACGCCTGGCCGACCTTCATGGGGCCGACCGGCGACGGCAAGTCGCCCGAGACCGGTCTGCCGAAGACCTTTCCGGAAGGCGGCCCGCCGGTGGTCTGGCGGTTCGAGACGGGCGAGGGTTACAGCGCGCCCGCCATCGCGTGGGGACGCCTCTTCCACTTCGACCGCCGCGGCCGCATGGCGCGGCTGACCTGCCTCGAGAGCGAGACCGGCCGCGAGCTCTGGCGCGCCGAGTACCCCACCGACTACGAGGACTACTACGGCTACAGCAACGGGCCGCGGGCGTCGCCCGTGATCGACGGCGACCGCGTCTACACCTTCGGAGTCGAGGGTCGGCTGCGCGCCCATCGGATGATCGACGGGAAGCTCCTGTGGGACGTCGACACCTCGAAGCGCTTCGGAGTGGTCCAGAACTTCTTCGGCGCCGGCAGCACGCCGGTGGTCGAAGGCGACCTGCTGCTGGTACCGGTCGGCGGCAGCCCGCCCGAGAGCCGCAAGATCCACAGCGGCGAGGTACGGGGGAACGGCAGCGGCATGGTGGCGTTCGACAAGCTGACCGGCGAGGTGCGCTGGGCCTTCAGCGACGAGCTCGCCAGCTACGCCACTCCGGTGGTGCGGGACATCGGCGGCCGGCGCCGCGCGTTCCACTTCGCCCGCGGCGGTCTGATGGCCTTCGATCCGGTTGCGGGCGAGCTCGACTTCCACTTCCCGTGGCGGGCGGAGATTCTCGAGAGCGTCAACGCCGCGAGTCCGGTGGTGGTCGGCGACCGGGTGTTCATCTCGGAGACCTACGGCCCGGGCAGCGCGCTGCTGCGTGTCCTG
>JAHEKO010000673.1 GCA_024638355.1 Acidobacteriota bacterium | reverse complement strand
GTCCGCGCCGGCCCGCCCAGGGTGAAGTTGTCTTGCGTTCCGCCGTAGACCCGGTAGAACGGCTCGCCGTTGTCGACCTCGACCTTGTAGAACTGGGTCACCGGCAGATTCGTCATGAACTCCCAGGTCTCCTGGCCGTCGAACGTCTCGTAGACGCCGCCGTCGTTGCCGTTGATCTGATGGTCGGTGTCGTCGGGGTCGATCCACAGCGCGTGGTTGTCGATGTGCTTGTGGTGGTCGCCGGTGCGCCGGAAGCTCTCGCCGCCGTCCTCGGTGACGTGGAGCCAGGTGTCCATCGAGTAGATCTTGTCGGGGTCTTTGGGGTCGGGAACGATCTCGTTGTAGTACTGCGGGCTGCCGGCGACGTAGTCGCTCCGCTTCTCCCAGCTGGCGGCGCCGTTGGTGGTGCGGAAGAAACCGCTCTCGTCGTCGGCCGCCTCGACGATGGCGTAGATCACGTCCGGATCGGCGGGCGACTGGGCGAGACCGATCCGCCCCATGTCGCTCTCCGGCAGGCCCTTGTTCACCGCGATCCAGGTCGCGCCGCCGTCGGTCGACTTGTGCACGCCGGAGCCGGGCCCGCCGTTGATCAGCGTCCAGACGCGCCGCCGACGCTGGTAGGAGGCCGCATAGAGCACGTCGGGATCGCGCGGATCCATCAGCAGATCGGTGACGCCGGTGTGCTCGTCGATCTCGAGCACCCGCTCCCAGGTGTCGCCGCCGTCGGTCGTCTTGTAGAGGCCGCGGTCGCCCCCCGGGCCCCAGAGCGGGCCCTGCGCCGCCACGTAGACGGTGCGCGAATCGCGCGGATCGACGACGATCTTGGCGATGTGCTCGGACTCACCGAGGCCTACGTTGGTCCAGCTTGCCCCGCCGTCGATCGACTTGTAGACGCCGTCGCCGTAGCCGACGCTCCGCTGGCTGTTGTTCTCGCCGGTACCCACCCAGATCACCAGCGGGTTGTTCGGGTCGACCGTGACCGTTCCGATCGAGTAGGCGCCCTCGCCGTCGAAGATCGGCTCGAAGGTGGTGCCGGAATTCGCGGTCTTCCATACGCCGCCCGAGGACGTCGCGACGTACCAGATCTTGGTGTCGCCCGGCACGACCGCGATCTCGCTGATCCGCCCGGAGGTGATCGCCGGGCCGAGGCCGCGGAAGCTCAGGCCGGAGAAGGTCCCCGCCGCAAGCGGCGACGCCTCCTCGGCCGGCTCCTTTTCGGCAGGCTTCTTCTTGGCGATAGCGACCGGCGGAGCGACGAGCGCGGCGACGAGGAGCGCCATAGCGAGCAGACGGATTCTCATGAACACGGGGACCCTCCCAGCAAATTGGCGTGCCGGCAGATACTAGCGTAGGGGGGAGGCCGGCGCCCCCCGGCAACGGGTGGGGCGCAAGTCGTGGAGCCATTCCTTCAGGGGAACCGGCGGCGCGCTGCAACCCGCTCGCGGCCTGCTCGTACCTCCATCATGGAGTCGGTGCGTCTATCGTGGCGATACGGATGGGGCTTTGCCCGCTTCGACGGCTCGGCGACCGTACCCTCGCAAGTTAGGATCTGACAGCGTGCGACTCAAACCCAGGGAGCTCCTTCGCGTCTTCGGCCTGGTGGCCTTTCTCCTGGCCGGGCTGTCGATCGCCGACATGTTCCGCTCGCGGCCGTACGACGGAGTGGTGCTCGAAGCCGACGCACCGGGCCGGCTGATCGTACGCAGCGTCGTTCCCGGGAGCGGCGCCGCCGCGGCCGGCATCCGCCCCGGCGAGCAGATCGTCGGCATCGACCGCAACGTGCTCCGCGACAGCGGCGAGGCGGCCGAGCTGCTGAACCGACACGAAATCGGCGGCACCATCCCCTATCTGGTGCGGGGCGAGGGAGGCCTCCGCGAGGTCCCGGTGGAGCTCGGACCGCGCCGCATCGGCAACCTGCATTACCTCTACGCCTGCCTGCTGGGCTTCGCCTTCTTCTTCGTCGGGCTGTTCGTGCTCGAGCGGCAGCCGCGCCGCCGGGCCGCCCAGATCTTCTTCGTCCTCTCGACCCTCTTCCTGATCTTCCTGGTCTGCCGGCTCCGGCCCGCCTCCTATTCCGCCGTCGACACCTTCGTCCTGATGATGGGCATGGTGGCGTTCCTCTTCCT
>JAHEKO010000158.1 GCA_024638355.1 Acidobacteriota bacterium | reverse complement strand
CGCCGCGCCCGCACGCACAACCTCAAGGGCATCGATTGCCGGGTTCCGCACGGCCGGGTCACCGTGGTCACCGGCCCCTCCGGCTCCGGCAAGTCGTCGCTCGCCTTCGACACCATCTATGCCGAGGGCCAGAGGCGCTTCGTCGAGTCGATGTCGACCTACGCCCGGCAGTTCCTCGACCAGATGGAGCGCCCGCCGGTGGACGACATCGAGAACGTGCTGCCGCCGGTGGCGATCGAGGCCCACAACTCGATCAAGAACGCGCGCTCCACGGTCGGCACCATCACCGAGGTCTACGATGTGCTGCGGCTGCTCTTCACGCACCTGGGGGAGGTCCAGTGCCCGCGCGGCCACGGCGCGGCGACGCGATTCACGCCCGACCGGGCCGCCGAGGAGCTGGCCGCGGGTGCGGTGGGGGAGCGATTCACCCTGGTGGCGAAGCTCCAGCGGCCCAGGAAGGGCGCCAGCGTCGCCCTGCGCGAGCTGATCCGGCAGGGCTTCGCCCGGCGGCTCGACGGCGACGAGGTGGTGCGCATGACCTCGAAGGAGGTCTGGCGCGCGGAGATGAACCCGCTCGAGCTGGCGCTCGGCCGCTTTCGAGCGGGCGGGTCGACACTGCGCATCGCCGCCGCCATCGAAGAAGGCTTTCGCCTCGGCCGCGGCATGGTCGAAGCACGGGGCGACGACGGGGCTCTCTTCATCGGCGAGCGGCTGTCGTGCGCGACGTGCGGCGAGCGCTTCCACCGGCCGACCCCCGCGCTCTTCTCGTTCAACTCGCCGCTCGGTGCGTGCAAGGAGTGTCAGGGCTTCGGCCGCGTGATCGGTGTCGACCGCCGGCGGGTGGTGCCCGATACCGGCCTGTCGCTCGCCGAGCGGCCGATAGCACCCTGGAACTCGCCGGCCTACGAGGACCGCTACGACGAGATGCTCGAGGCCGCCGCCGAGGCCGGCGTGTCCCTGGACGTGCCCTGGCGCGACCTGACCGAAGCTCAGCGCGCGTGGGTGTGGAGCGGCGAGGGTGACTACGAGAATCTCGACGCCTTCTTTCGCTTTCTGGAGCGTCGCTCCTACAAGCTGCACGTGCGGACACTCCTGGCGCGCTACCGGGCCTACGATCCCTGCCCGGCGTGCGACGGGCGGCGGCTGCAGCGCGCGGCGCTCGCCGTGCTGGTGGAGGGCAGGACCCTCCCCGAGCTGTGCGCGAAGAGCATCGAGGAGTTCCGCAGGTGGCTCGGGGCCCGCGAGTGGACGCCGCGCCAGCAAGAGCTCTCGGGGCATCTGCTCGAGGAGCTGACCGAGCGGATCGAGGTGCTCCACCGCGTCGGACTCGACTACCTGACCCTCGACCGGCAGGCGCGCACGCTCTCGGGCGGCGAGGCCCAGCGCATCCACCTGGCGGCGGCGCTCGGCTCGGGCCTCACCAGCACGCTCTACGTGCTCGACGAACCGACGATCGGTCTCCATCCGAAAGACAGCGACCGGCTGGTCTCGCTGCTGGGCGACCTCGCGGCGCGCGGCAACACCGTACTGGTCGTCGAGCACGACCGCACGGTGATCCGCGGCGCCGACCACATCATCGATCTCGGCCCGGCGGCGGGAGAGCACGGCGGCCGGGTGGTGGCCGAAGGGGCGCTGGACGAGATCGTCGCCTCGGAGAGCTCGATCACCGGCTCGTATCTGCAAGAACGGCCGGCGACGGCGGCGCGCGCGCACATCGCCCGCTTCCGCCGCGAGCGGGGCCGCGAGACTCTCGAAGAGGAGATCGAGGCGAAGCCCCGCGTCTCGGTTCACGGGGCGCGCGCCCACAACCTGCGGGGCTTCGACGTCGACTTTCCCCTGGCCAGCCTGGTGGCGGTGACCGGCGTCTCGGGCTCCGGCAAATCGACCCTGGTGGAGAACGTGATCTACGCTCATCACCAGCGCTCGCGCGGGGTAGTCGACTACGAGCTGGGCGAATGCGACGCGATCGAGGGTCTCGACCAGGTCGCCGAGGTGGTGCTGGTCGACCAGCGGCCGCTCGGCCGTTCGAGCCGCTCGAACGCGGTCACCTACACCAAGGCCTACGACGAGATCCGCAAGCTCTACGCGGCGACGCCCGAGGCGCGCCGGCGCAAGATCACCCCCGGCCACTTCTCCTTCAACCTCGACAAGGGGCGCTGCCGGGTGTGCGAGGGTACGGGCGAGGTCGAGGTCGACATGCAGTTCATGGCGGCGGTCACCGTCACCTGCGACGGCTGCCAGGGGAAGCGCTTCCAGCGCGAGATCCTGGCGGTCACCTATCAAGGTCTCGACATCTCCGAGACGCTGCAGATGACGGTCGACAGCGCGCTCGAGCACTTCTCGGACCACAAAGCTCTGTGCCGCAAGCTCGGCAAGCTGGCGGACGTCGGCCTCGGCTACCTGCGGCTCGGCCAGGCGACGTCGACGCTGTCGGGCGGCGAAGCGCAGCGGCTCAAGCTGGCCAGCTTCCTCGACGAGCGGGGCGTGCGCGAGCCGCGTCTCTTCCTGTTCGACGAGCCGACCACCGGCCTCCACATGGTCGATATCGATCTGCTCTACCGCACCCTGCGCAAGCTGGTGGCGCGTGGCCACGGCGTGGCGGTGGTCGAGCACAGCCTCGATCTGATCGCCCGCGCCGACTGGGTGATCGACCTCGGACCGGGCGGTGGCGTCCACGGCGGCGAGCTGATGTACTCGGGCCCGCTCGGGCCCTTCGTCGAGCGGGGCGACAGCCCGACCGCCGACGAGCTGCGGCGCCACCTCAAATGGGAGGTGCTGGCGACCGCGGCGGCGGTGTAGAGCGCCCGCGAAGTCGATAGGATGCCGCAACGATGACGACACCCCCGCGAGACCGCGACTGGCGCTTCTGGCTCGGTACCGCCGGCGCCTTCGTGCTGGGTGCGGTGCTGCTCTTCGCCGGCTGGGCGAAGGCGCTCGATCCGGTCGGCTTCGCCGAGCTGATCGAGAGCGAGGGGCTCGACATCGTGCTGTCGGCCTGGGTCTGGAGCGTGGTGATGATCGTCGCCGAGTTCGCGGCGGGCGTGGCGCTGATCCTCGGCCTGCGGCGGCTCTGGATTCTGCTCCCGACCGCCCTGCTGGTCATCGTTTTCGTCTTCCTGAATGTCCGCGCCTACTGGCGATTCGCCCAGGGCATCGTCGACGAGGAGGCCACGTGCGGCTGCTTCGGCAATCTGCTGTCGCGAACGCCCGCCGAGGCCTTCTGGCAGGACCTCTGGATGCTGGTGCCGGGCCTGCTACTCGCCTTCCTGGCGCGGCCGAGGGTGATCCCCTACGAGCGCCTGCGCCTCGGCATCGTGGCGATCGTGTCGGTCGCCGCGGCCCTGTTCGCCTGGAACGCTCCCGAGCTGCCGCTCGACGACCTGGCGACGCGACTCAAGCCCGGAGTCGAGATCGCCGACCTGTGTGCCGGGCGCGACACCGAAGAGACCGTGCGCGTCTGCCTCGACGTGCTCGTGCCGCAGCTCCAGGTGGGGCGCCACGTCGTCATCATCGCGAGCCTCGACAATGAAGAGCTGCGGGCGGGGATGGACGAGCTCAGCGCGGCGGCGCTCGCCGGCGGCCCCGCGCTGTGGCTGGCGACCGACGCTCCGGAAGAGGAGCGCCAGGCGTTCTACTGGGAGTGGGCGCCGCCGTTCGAGGTGCAGGAGGTGCCGCTCGCGCTCCTTCGCCCGCTCTACCGCCGGCAGCCGCGGTCGTTTCTGGTCGAGAGCGGGGTCGTGGCCCGAACCTGGTCGGGGTTGCCTTCCCTGGAATGAGAAGGCACGGTTTTCGCAGTGCCCGGTCCACGGCCGGCGCGGTACGTCGACCGGAAGGTCAGGCTAGAATCCAACCGATGTCCTTAGAGAGAGATTCCATGCATTCATCGATCGACAACAGCTTCCGCCGCGCGCCGCTCGCCGCGTGGATTCTCCCGCTCGCGCTCCTCGCCGCGACCGCCCTTTTGGCACAGTCGGGCGAGCGGATGAACGGTTTCCTGCGGACCGGCGACTACCTGATCGAGCAGGAGGGCAGTCCGCTGGAGGGCGTCAAGGTCTATCGCTCCCAGGCCGCGCAGGCAGTGCTGATCGTGGCTCCCGAGCTGGAGGCGCCGGTCTTGATCCGGCCGCGCCTTCGCACGGTGGAGCGGGTCAGTCTGCTGAAGCTCTCCGAGAACCAGGACGGTTCGATCGACCTGCTGCCCAATCCGACCTACGGCGCCGAGCCGCCCTTCCAGGTCGACGGCAGCGACGTGGTGTTCCAGGTAGGCGGCGTCGAGATGCGCCTCAAGCCCAAGCCGGCGCTGGTCGGCTTTCATCAGCCCGAGTCGATCTACGAGCACAGTCCCGAGTACCAGCAGCGCGCCGGCTACTACCAGCCGGAGGACGCGGTGGTCGACGAGCTGATGGCGCAGTCGAAGAGCGTGCGGGTGCAGATCTTCTTCGGCACCTGGTGCCCCGCTTGCGGACAGACCGTCCCCGGCATCCTGAAGCTCGCGGAGCAGACGCGCGGCTCGAAGATCGAGTTCGCGTTCTACGGACTCGCCCGAGAGTTCAGCGGCGATGCCGAGGCCAAGCGCTACGGCATCAAGTCGGTGCCGACCGGCGTCGTCTTCGTCGACGGCAAGGAGGTCGGCAGGCTGGCCGGCAACGACTGGCGCCGACCCGAGAAGGCGCTGCAGGATCTGATCGGCTCCTAGGCTAGCCTGGCCAAGCCGGGGGCACGCGCACGACGCCGCTCTCGACCGAGCCCCGGGTCCCGGTCAAGAGGTGGAACGGCCCGTCGCGGAGGGTCAGGTCGAGGATCGCCAGCCGTCCGTCGTCCGTCGCGGCATGCACTCGCAGCCACGGGCTCGGCTCGATCTCGCCCAGCCCCCCGTGGGCGTCGATCTGGCCAAAGAGCGGCGTCGGTACCCCCGTCACGCTCAGCCGGCCGCGCAGCATGGCCGCTTCGATACCGAGTCGGTCGGCGCAGATCCGAGCCGCGGGTCGCGAGTCGACGCCGTCGACCCGAACGATGCGGCTTCCCGGGGCGAGCTGGAGCTTGAGGCCTTGCCGCTCGAGTGCGCCTCCGAGACGGTCGAGCGCGGCGGCGCTCGCCAGCACCACCGTGGCGCGGCCGTCGCGCTGCCGGCCGGCGAGCCACGACCGGGCCGCGAGCACGTCGACGCGCTCGCCGGCTACCGCCGCCGTCGAGCCGGGGCCGCCGAAACGAGCGACCCAGCGGTCGCACTCCCGGGCCGGGCCGTCGCCTGGAACCAGCTGCAGGATGGGCGGCGAGTGGAGGCCGTCCAGGCACGAGAGCTCGAAGGCGCGATCGGCGGCGGCGTGCAGGAGCGGGGTCGCCCGGACGGGGACGGGCACCGCCGTGGCCGATGCCGGCCAGGTCGGGATCCTCCGCCAGTCGTCGAGCTCGCCGGGACGCGCACCTCGCCGCTCGCAGAGGTCGCGGTAGGCGCGATCGCGCCGGTAGAGGCCGGCGAAGGCGTCGAGAGCCAGCTCGAGGAAGCGGTCGCGATCGGGCCGCTCGACGTACTCCGCGATGCGCTCGGTGAGGTCCGTCGCCGTCACGGCGCGGAGTTTGTCACGTGGTAGAGTCCGCCAAATCTCTGGAGAGCGCTGCTGATGAGCGACGAGTTCCCCTACCGGTACAAGATCGAGATCGACAAGCCGCCGCGGCCGAAGCCGCCCAAGCAGACCGCGGTCATCGATCAGACCGGCTGTACCGGTTGCGAGGCGTGCATCGCCTTCTGCCCCGTCGACTGCATCGAGATCGTGCCGGGGCCCGAGCACCCCGACTTCATGAAGCTGGTCGAGGTCGATCTCGAGCGCTGCATCGGCTGTCAGCTCTGCGCGCGCTACTGCCCATGGGAGACGATCGACATGTGGGGCTGGGAAGAGGGCGTCGAGGCGGCGCCCAAGATGACCGTGCGCTCGCTCCTTTACGACTACGACCCCGAAGAGATGCACGAGGCGGCCGAGAGCCGTGCCTGAGGACGTCGCGGCGGCAGCGGCCGATCCCGAGCTCGAGGCGGCCCTCAAGCGGGTCCTCGACATCGTCTTCCGGAAGCACCCGCTCACCGCCAATCAGATCCTGAGTCTCTCCGCCGAGCTTCAGCGCGTCGGCGTGCACCGCCTGGTGGAGGAGCACCTGAGCCGCTTCCGCCGCCGGGAAGACGGCGGCTAGAGCGCCCGGCGCGCGCGGACGGTGAACGCTCCGCGCGGTTGCGCCGTACACACAGGTGGAGCACGGGATGTTCATCCCTCTCCCTCCTCCTTCAGAGCCCCGCGCCCGCGGGGCTCCTTTTTCAGGGACAGGTTATCTATTTCAGCCGAGATTACGACCGGGACGCCCGAGGGCTGGTGAGAAGCTAGCCCGTCCCCGTCTTGATGTGCCGGCGAAAGAACTCGCGGGCGGCGTCCGCCGGCACCGAGATCAGCGACTCCGGCGCGCCATTGTCGAGCCAATCCCCGGGGAGATGCTCGCGGTAGGGTGGCCTGAGGAAGCGCCGATCGAAGAGCGCGATCACGCCGATGTCCTGGGAAGAACGGATCAGGCGGCCGGCGGCCTGTACGACCCGGGTCATCCCCGGCACCACGAACGCGTACTCGAAGCCGCGATCGAAGCGCTCGTCGTAGTAGCGCTTGAGCAGCTCCTGGTCGAGGTTGACCGCGGGCAGGCACGGCCCGACGATCGCCACCGCCCGCAGCATGTCGCCGGGGTAGTCGACGCCCTCGGCGAAGACGCCGCCGGCGACCGCCAGCACCAGGCAGTCGCCCGAGAGCGGCGAGCGCAGGGCGTCGAGGATCTCGTTGCGCTGCTGATCGCTGTCGCCGGCCGTTTGCGCCAGCACCAGCCGCCCGGGCGCCGACAGGCGCTCGTGCACCTCGCGCAGAAAGCGGTAGCTCGGGAAGAGGGCGAGGCAGTTGCCGGGGACCGCAGTCGACAGCGCGCCGAGGCGCTCGGCGATCGGCTGGTAGTTCTCGGGCCGCTCGCGCCAGAGCGTCGAGACCGAGTCGTCGATGACGACGCGGCGGTTCTCGGCGGGGAACGGGCTGGGCAGCGCGAGCTCGCTGGTGCGCTGGGCGTCGAAGCCGAGCAGGTCGCGGTAGAACTCGACAGGCGAGAGGGTGGCCGAAAGGCCGATGGTGGCGTGGGTGCGATTGATGACGCGCCCCAGGAAACGGCCGGGGTCCTTGCACAGGATACGCAGACGGTCGTCGCCGTCGGTCCGCTCGACGCAGTGGTTGAAGGCGTCCGAGCTGGAGATCACCAGGCCGTTGAGAAAGCGCAGAAAGTCGAAGTAGAGCGACACGAAGCGATCGTCGGCCTGGAAGGTGGAGGTCTCCCGCTGGTGCTCGATGTAGTCGACGAAGGCTTCGTCGAACGGCGCGCGGAGCCCCCAGAGCTCGTCTTCCGGAAGCACCGCCTCCAGCGCGCGGGTGCCGGCGGGGGCGTCGTCGAGCTCGGCGCGGACCGTGTGGCCGATCAGCCGCCCCAGCGAGCCGCAGATGCCGGCCGCCCGCTGGTGAATCGACGCTCTGCCGCGGCGCAGCGACTCGGCGGCCGCGGCCGCGGCGCCGGCGCTGAGCTCCGGGCTGTAGTAGCCGCGCCCGCGCTCCACCAGGTTGTGGATCTCGTCGATCAGCAGCACGACGTCGCCGAGGTCCCGATCGCCGCCGAAGTCGGTGAGCGAGACGTAGGGGTCGAAGGCGTAGTTGTAGTCGCAGACGACGACCTGCGCCCGGCCGGTGAGCTCGAGGCTGACCTCGAAGGGGCACACCTCGCGCTCCCTGGCGAGCTCGAAGATCGCGTCGGGAAGGAGCGTCGGCAGGTGGCCCATCAGCTCCGGGATGAGGCCCGATTGATGGAGCTTGGCGTGGTAGTCGCGAGCGTACGGGCAGAACTCCTCGTGGCAGAGAACCTCGCCGTTGGCGCACATCTTGGCCTTGGCGCGCAGCTGCACCGAGTGGTAGGCGCGGTCCACGTTGAGCATCTCGAGCACCTGCGTGGCCATCTTCTGCTGGAGGGTCTTGGCGGTGAGCACGAAGATCCGCTTCTCGTGCTCGAGGGCGTGGCGCAGTGCGGGGAGGAGCGCGGCCACCGTCTTGCCGATGCCGGTTGGCGCCTCCAGTAG
>JAHEKO010000672.1 GCA_024638355.1 Acidobacteriota bacterium | reverse complement strand
CTGCCTCCTTCGGCCCCGGCGCTCGCCCGGGCCGATCGCGAGTACCAGCGCGCGGCCGCCAGCTTCTACGCCCGGCGCTGGGACGAGGCCGGACGGCGATTCTGGGGGATCTCCGAGGACCAGACCTCGCCGTGGCGGGCGCTCGCCCACTACCTGGTGGCCCGAACCCTGTGGCGGGCGGGGAGGGCCGGCGCCGCGCTCTGGCAGCTGGAGCGGGTGCTGGGAGACCCGGAGCTCGGGACCGTTCACGCCGACGCGGCGGCTCTCCGCCGGCATCTCGTGGCTCGCCGGGAGCCGGCGAGGGCCCATCGCGAGGTCGACGAGCAGCTGCTGGCCTCCGAGCCCGCCCGCGCGCTCCAGGAGCTGCTGGCCGACCACCTCCTGCTCGGCGCGGCCGGCCCGCCGTCCGACCTGGATCGGTGGCTGCGGATCATGGGGCGCTCGCCGCTCGCCGATCGCCACGGCGAGGCCCTTGAAGCGTGGCGGCGCGACCCGTCCCTTCCCTGGACCGTCGCGGCGCTCGCTTCCGCGGCACCGGGCGTCGAGCTGCCGGAGGATCTGATCGCGGCGGCTCGGGCGATCGAGCGAGAGTCGCCGGCCTATCCCGCGGTCGCCTTTCACCTGGCGCGCTGGCTCGGGAGCACGGGAAGCCGCGACCGGGCCCGGCGGAGCCTCGACGCGCTCCTGGAGACCGCCGGCGAGGACTCCTGGGTGCTGTCGGACGTCAACCGCATCCGGATCGAGCGCTCCCGCCTGGCCGAGACGCTGGAGGAGGCGCTCACCATCGGCCAGCTCGCGCCGGTGGAGGTCGGTTGGCTGTTCAGCCGGCGGCAGCCTCTCGCCGAGCTGCGCGATGCGGCGGATCATCGGCTGCCCGAAGACCGCCGCTACCTCCCGCGGTTTCTGGTCGACGCTCTCAACTGGGAGGTGCCCGCGGCGCGCGTCGCCGGCGCGCTGGCCGCGGGCGCGCTCGAGCCGCATCTGGCTCGACGGATCGCTCTCGCCCAATGGACCCGCGGCGTGGTGCTCGAGGATTGGCAGGGGGCGAGCCGCGTCGGGCCGTTCGTCGGCGAGCTGCCGTTCGAGCTCCCGGCGGTCGCCGGGGAGCGCTCCGGCGGAGACGCCGAGCGGCGCTTCGAGGCGGCGCTCGCGATCCTTCGCTTGCCGGGGCTCGCGCCCTTCGTGCGCACCGGCGTCGGCCGGCTCGCGGCGGTCGACGAGCGCGACCGCCACGGCACGCGGATCAACTGGTGGTGCCCGGGCCGGACCCATGCGGGGAGCTACGGCGAAAGGTGGCAGCCGTCGCGGCTGGTGTCCCTCGGCGACGAAGAGCGCGCCGCGATGGCGCCGGTGGCCGCCCGCCTCGAATCCCTCGAGGCGGCTCCAATCCTCCTCGGCCGGTGGGTGCTCGATTGGGCCGAGCGGGAGCCCGCCGATCCGCGCCTGCCCGAGGCCCTCCATCGCGTGGTGTGGAGCACCCGTTGGGGGTGCGCCTGGGACGAAGGACTGGGGGCGATCTCCAAGGCGGCTTTCGAGCGCCTGCATCGCGACTTCCCGCGCGACGCCTGGACAGAGAAGACGCCTCACTGGTTCGACTAGGAGACGGGGTTTCCCTTGAGGCCATTGGATAAGCTAGAATGCGCGCTTCGGGGGAGGGGTCGGACTCGGGCTTCCAAGGTGGCTTCCCGCAAGGCGGCTTTCCGGTAGTACCGATCCGGGGCGAGAGGGCTTCGACTCTCGGACCGGGCGGGCCGAGGTCGCCGACCCGGCGCGTCGCACACCACTCTCCTCCAAGCACCAGAAGGCCAATCCCATGCACCGTGATTTGAGAGTCTTTGGCGGACGTGCGCACCGCGGTCTCGCCCTGGAGATCTGCGACTACCTAGATTCGCCAATCGGCGAGATCGAGCTCAACAACTTCGCCGACGGCGAGGTCTTCTGCCAGGTGCGAGAGAACATTCGCGGCCGCGACGTCTTCGTCGTGCAGCCGATCTGCCGCCCGGTCAACGAGACTCTGGTCGAGCTGCTGATCATGCTCGACACCTTCAAGCGCTCGTCGGCCGATCGGGTGACCGCCGTGATTCCCTACTACGGCTACGCGCGCCAGGACAAGAAGGACGCGCCGCGGGTGCCGA
>JAHEKO010000157.1 GCA_024638355.1 Acidobacteriota bacterium | reverse complement strand
CCCAGAACAAGAAGGCCGCCGAAGAGGCCGCCGAGGCCGCCCGCATCAAAGAAGAGCTCAAGAAGCTCAAGGGCGGCGGGGGACGTTAGCCGAGCGGCTCGCGCCTGCTGTTTCGGGGTTTCGCGACCGGAGAAGCGCCATTCCCGTGGCGTTGGCCGGGTGGTAGACTCATCGCCTGAAACTAGACGGCGGGAACGCCGAGTGGGCTTGTGGGGAGGACTATTCGAATGTCGAAGTTCAAGGTAACGGCTCTTCTGGGAGCCCTCATTCTGCCGATCGCGGCTGCCGGTCCTGCCGCAGCTGACCAACACGCCACCTGTGAAGATCCCGGCGTCAAGAAGATCACCCGTCTTGGCATCAGTCCGGTCTCGAGCCAACCGATCAACGACCGCGCGGCGATGGCCTCGTATCTGGAGAGCATCCGGCCCGCGATCGACGCGATCATGGCCCGCAAGGGCATGTCGGATCGCACCGACGAGGTCTACGCGGCCCTCCGTTCGGGCGACGGTGTCTCCGAAGAGATGATGCAGCCCGGCGACGTCCTGGAGTGGATGATCTTCCGCACCGGGGCGGGCAAGGTCGGCGTCGGGCCGGGACCGTACTGCCTGGCGACGAGCGAATCCTACGAGGCCTTCCGCATCGATCTCGTAGATCGCGAGGATCTCGGCGCACAGGTGCGCACGACCACGACGACCTTCCTCATCCCGAAGATCTGCGCGAATCTGGCTCTGGGTGGAACCCGGACCGAGACCACCGACAAGCCGGCGCCGCCCCCGCCGCCTCCGCCGCCGGCACCGAAGCCCGAGCCGCGGGAGGTAGCTCCACCGGCGCCCGCGCCTGTCGAGGAAGAGATGCCGGAGCCGGCCGAGGAGCGGGAGATCGCGCCCTGGAAGATTCGCGGCTTCTTGATCGCCTCGGACGGTGACGCCGGTCAGTTCACCGTTGTCGACACCGCGCCCGGCGGCACGCTGGCGCTCGGCCAGGCCGAGGAGCGCACCGATCTCAAGACCAGCGCCGGCGGCGGCGTCGGCCTCAACGTCGAATACCGGGCCAACGATCGCATCGGGATCGAAGGCGGCCTGCTCTACTGGGAGCTCGACTCGATGCTGTCGTTCGACTCGGCGACCGAGTGGCTGATGGCCGGCGACAGCACGAATGTGCTCACGATCACCGCCGGGCTGAACTTCCATCTGACGCCCAATCAGAAGGTCGACTTCTACATCGGCCCCTACATCGGCATGGCCCTGATCGACAACGCCTCCTTCGCGCTCGGCGGCTCGGTCGGCACCGTGTCGGGCAATACCGATGACGAGTTCGTGTGGGGCGGGCAGATCGGCCTCGACATTCCGTTCGGCGGATCGGGTTGGGCCTTCCACCTGGGCGCGCGCTACATGGATCTCGGCGTCGGCGGCGACGGTGTCGACCTGGATATCGATCCGCTGATGGGCACCGCCGGGCTGGCCTACAGCTTCTAGAAGCCCGAATAAGCGGTCCCGCCATGCGCTCGGCTCCGGGGGAACTCGACTCCCCCGGGTCGGCGCTCGTGCGCTTGGTAGCCTAGCCTGATGGAGCTCTCCAGGCCGATCGCGCGGACCGGTCACTGGCTCGCCGCCGACCGGCACGGCCGAGCCGAGGTTCGCTTCGTCGGCCGCGGACCCCTCACCGACCGCGCGGAGATCCTCCGTGCCGCCGGCGGCGGCGACCTCGAGCTCGCCTGGTGTAGACAGATCCACTCCGCTCGAGCCGTGCGCGCCACACCCGGAGACTGTGGCGAGGGAGACGCCCTGATCAGCGACCGCGGTGGCCTGGCGCTCGCCGTGGTCACTGCCGACTGTGTTCCGGTAGTGATCTCCGGTGGCGACCGCCTCGCCGCCATTCACGCGGGCTGGCGGGGCATCGCCGCGGCGATCGTGCCGAAGACCTTGGAGCGGCTCGAGAGCGAGCCTCTCACGGCCTGGCTCGGCCCGGCCATCGGCCCGTGCTGCTACGAGGTCGGGGAGGACGTCGCCGACCAGGTCGTGGCCGCCAGCGGACCGGCGGCCCTGGCGACGCCCGCGGCGGGGGCTCGACCTCGCCTCGATCTCCACCGCGCCGTCGTCCTCCAGCTGCAAAGCCGAGGCGTCGCCACGATCCGCAGGGTCGAGGCGTGCACCTGCTGCCACCCCGAGAAGCTATCGAGCTACCGCCGCGACGGCGAGCGGGCCGGCCGCAATCTGACTCTCGCCTGGCTTCGCGCCTGAGGGCGAGGCTCTCTACTTGCGCCGGCGCCGGAGCGTCCGGGTCGGATCGATGCCCAACGACCTGAGCAGGCTCAGATCGCGGCCGTTGATCCGAAAGGCCGGATCGGGATCGGCCGCCGGCAGGCGCGACGGGAGCTCGAAGGCGTTCGGCTCGCCCTGGCTCTCGGTCTTGTCGATCACCAGATACAGAGACCACCCCTGATCGCGAATGCGATGCAGGACGCGATTCACCTCGGGCGACTCGGAGAAGACGTGAGAGAGCGAACGGCGCAGGTCGCCGAGCAGCCGGCGGATGTGCGTTTTCGCTCTTCTGTCCATGCCTTGATTCCTCGATCGGACGCTCGCCATTATGCGATCGGGCCTGGGGGCTGTCAAACGACTGCTGCATGGTAGGTTTCGGGCGCGCTCCAAGCGCGGCCGCCCATGACCGTCAGCGACATCGACCAGGCCTCAGTCGCGCGTTGGCTGGCTGAGCGCGGTCGCGCTCCGGTTCGTTTCGAGGTGATGCCCGGAGACGTCTCGGCGCGGCGCTACGCGCGGATCGAACTGGCCGACGCCGGCCGCGCGATCCTCGCCAGCTACCCCGCCGAAATGCGCTCCGTCTGCCGTCGCTTCCGCGCCACGACGGAACTGCTGCGTGAGGCCCGCATCTCGGTTCCCGGCATTCTCGACTCCGACTGCCGGCGCGGCCTCATGCTGCTCGAGGACGCCGGGGAGCTGACCCTCTTCGACCTTCGCTCCCGGCCGCTGAGCGAGCGCCTGCCTCACTTCGAGCGCGCCCTAGCGATCGCGCGACGCATCGCCACCCTGCCCGCCCGGGCGGTCGAGGCGCTCAACCCGCCGCTGGACGGCGGACTCCTCAGGGCCGAGCTTCGCAAGACTGAAGAGACCTTCCTCGTCCCGCGGGGCTTGAGCGGCGAGGGACGCACCCGGACAGCGGTCGAGGACGCGCTCGATACCCTCTGCGATGCCCTCGGCCGGCAACGACCGGTACCGTGCCACCGCGACTTCATGTCCCGCAACCTGGTTCCGCAAGAGACGGGTGATCCGGTGGTCCTCGATCACCAGGATCTGCGCCTCGGACCGCCCGCCTACGATTTCGCCTCGTTGTTGAACGACAGCTTCTTCCCGCCAGCCGATGTCGAGGCCGAGCTGCTCGCCGACGCCCTGGCCGACGATCGCTACCGCCGCGCGTATCATCGCGCCGCGATTCAGCGAACACTGAAGGCCGTCGGTACCTTCGCCGCATTCGCGAAGCGCGGCAGCGAGCGGCATCTGCCGCTCATCGCGCCGACGCTGTCACGCACGTTGAGTCATCTGGCGTGGGTACCCGAGACGGCGGCCCTGGCCCCGGCACTCGAGGAGCTCTGGCAGCCGGTGGTCGGCGGAGACGCCGAACCTCGGCGCTAGCCCGGCCGTGTCACCAGTCCTGCCGAGAACGCCGGAAATGCCTCGCTAGTTCGACGTGTTCGAAGCCTGGTTGTTCTCGTCGGCTTCGGAAGCGTCTTCGCCGGGCCCCGCCTTGAGGCCCTTCTTGAAGTTGCTGATGCCTTCGCCGAGCCCACGACCGAGTTGCGGCAGCTTGGAGGCGCCAAAGATGATCACGAGAATGAGCAGGATGATAAGAAGCTCAGGAACTCCGAACGGACCCATCTGGTACCTCCTGGGCGGAAAGCGCGCCCGGTGTGCCCTTCAGTCTAGCAGGCTTGGCTGAAGCTAGGAGGCGACGGTCGCGCTCTGGGCGCCGATCTCGGTCACGACCTCCGGCAGCTCGGTGTCGAAAACGAACTCGCTCGCGCCGGTCGTCTCCCACAAGTCACGGTGGTGGTCGACATAGAGCGAGAGGACCCGGGTCACGTAGCTCCGGGTCTCGCGGTAGGGCGGCACGCCCTGGAAGCGCTCGACCGCTCCCGGCCCGGCGTTGTATGCCGCCAGCGCCAGCACCAGGTCGCCGTCGAAACGGCGGAGCAGATGACGGAGATAGCGGGTACCGAGGTCGATGTTGGTGACGGGATCGTAGGCACCCGTTTCTTCCGGGTAGCCGGGGGTCGACGGCATCACCTGCATCAGCCCTTCAGCGCCCCGGGGCGAAAGCGCCCGGGGGTTGAATCCCGACTCGGCCTCGATCACGGCCGCGACCAGCAGGCCGTCCAGCCGATGGCGCTCGGCAATGCGGCGGATCATTCCGCCGTACGGCACCGTCGACAGACGCTGCCTTCGAGCGGCCGCATCAGAGTAGCTGTGGAACAGCTCGAAGCTCCGCGACCGCTCGCGCACGGCCCGGGCCAGATCGCCGCGGCCGAGGCCCTGAAACCCGTTCGGGTACTCCACTCCCACCCAGTCCATCAGCTCCTCGAGCAGCTGCACCTCCTCCGGTGAGGGCGGCGCCGGGCGTTCGGGATCGATGGACGTCGAGCCCTCTTCGGGGCTATTCAGAGCGACGGTCAGGCAGACCAGGGTCGCTGGCAGAACTTTGGACAGGCGTCGACGCATGGGTAATCTCGAAACGAAAATTTCAGGAGAGCAGACGGCGAAACCGCCCAACGCCAGACACGAAGAGCAATCCCTATGCCATTCGCGTCGTCCGCGAAAGGCTTTGGTACCGCGCTCCCGGCGCCGCACGCGCGCCCCGCGGCAGCGAGATCCGCTGCCAGAGTGGCGGGATCCTCGGCGCGCTCTAAAAGAGCGATCAGCGTTTGGTTTTTTGCCGGGAACGGGGTGCCGAATAGTCGCCCCCGTCGATGCCAAGATTGCTGAGCTTGTTGCGCAGCGTATTGCGATGTACGCCTAGAGTCTTCGCCGACCGGGAAAAATTGCCCTCATGATCGCGCAGGCTGGCGACGATGTACTGCTTCTCGAACTCACGGCGCGCCTGCTCCAGGGTCACCCCGTTGCGCACCAGTTCCCTGACGATGTGCGACAGCTGTCCACTCAGATTGCGACCCATCGACGGCCCCGGCCTGCTCTCGAAGAACGCACAGGATAGCACGATTGGCGGTCCCTTCGGACCGCCCTTCTACAGCCGTTCCGACGTGGCTTCAGTTCGATTCGAACTCGAGCCGGTCACCCAGATGCACCGAGTACCGAGATTGCAGGATCCTGCCCATGGCGGTGCTCGGCTCGACGGACAGCACACCCAGCTCGCCGAGCACGACCGGCGGCAGCCCCGGTGCATTCAGACGGTAGATCGTGAAGACATCGCCCGGCACGATGTCGTCGTCGGAGCCGCGATCGATGAACACCACGTGGTGCTGACCGAGTGAGACGATGTTGGCTTCGGATCGCACGATGGTCGGTGCATTCGAAAGATCGTTGCTCGACGGATCGTTGAAGCCGCGCATGCGCGGCCGGCGGGCCAGCGGAATCGGCTGGGGCTCGAACGGCTGCAGCTCGGCGCCGATCATCATCCCCTCGCAAGCGTGCTCGATCTCACCGATGGCGGTCTGCTCCTGCACCGACAGCACCCGAACTCGACCCGAGTACTTGTAGAAGCGGCCAACCGTCTCGCCATTGATCGGATGCCTCACCCTCTCCTGCGGCGTCACGACCGTGAACAGCTCGCCGGCGCTCAGGCCCGCGGCCGAACCGCCGTCGAGGTAGACGATGTCGCCGGTCGTCAGCCTCAGCTTCACCGTGTCGACGGTGCCGAACCGGCCCTGCACGGCTGTCGTGTGGCCGGTCATGCGCGGAGCGAGATTCTCGAACTCCGAACCGATGATGCGGCGTTCGAAGCTAAGGTCGAGGTCGCCAATGAAGCCGGAGCAGTAGATGTCGTCCTCGCTACCCAGCGCTTCGGGTGGCCCCTCGCTGCGGTCGAGGTTGAACTCCGCGGCAGCGGCCGTATCGTCCGCCGCCATGCCCCCTCCCGCGACCGCATCGTCGGTCCCGGCGCCACCGTCGGGGATCGCCGCCACCTCGTCGATGGTCGTGGCCGCGATCTCGATGACCAGGGGATCGCCCGGATAGATCCAATGCGAGTCCTCGACGTACCGATTGCGCTCCCACAGCTGTGGCCACAGATAGGGATCGCCGAAGAACCTCTCCGCCAGGTTCCAGAGCGTGTCGCCCACCTCCACGCGATACAACTTGGCTCCCTCCGGATGACTGGTCGGGGGATTCCAGGCCGACCAGTGACCTCCTACGTCGCGCAGGTCGGCAGGAGGCCGGTCCGCGGCGCTCGCCGGCTGTAACACCGACAGGGTGAGTAGCAGCGCTGCACACAGTCGTCCGCATCTGAGCATCAGAGACCCCCTGGCCGCTTCGCTAACGTCCAGCATTCGCGAGATTTGGCACCTTTTCCTTCGAGTCGTGCCGGATGCACGACATATAGCGTCCCGTCGATTATGACGGGAAGGCCCGGCGTCCTCTGTGGACAAAATAACAGCCGGACCGAACCGCACCCGGCTGCCGTGACCCGGCGGCGCTAGCGGTATTCGGCCCGCCGCTCTTCGGCGGAGAGGGCGGCGGCGGAGGCCGGGAAGCGCCGGATCACCTCGTCGTAGGCGTCGCGTGCGCCGCTCACGTCGCCCAGCCGAGCCAGCGAGTCCGCCTTCTTGAGCAAGGCGTCGGGCACCTTGTTGCCCTCCGGATAGCGCCCGAGGGTCTCCTGGAAGGCGGCCAGAGCGCCGGTGTAGTCGGCCCGAGCGAAGCGCGACTCGCCGATCCAGTAGTGCGCGTTGTCGGAGAGCTCGGTATCGGGGTAGGCGGCCAGGAACTGCTGAAACGCGCTCTCGGCGTCGACGTAGAGCCCGCGGTGGTAGAAGGTATAGCCGCGGTCGTACATCTCCTGCGCGGCGGGCGAGAGGGGCCCCGTTGCGATCTTGGCGACCGGCTCCGGCTCCGCGGCCGCGGGCGCGGGTGGCGACGGCGGCTCGGCCGGCGGTGCGATGTCCGTCGATTCGATGACCTCCGACGAGCCGGACTCTTCGCGGCCCACCCCATCGTCGAGAGCGGGTGGCGGCGGAGCCTCCGGCCGGTCGGCACCCTCGCCGCCGGCGACCCGCGCTTCGAGCTCCGCCACCTGGCGCCGCAGGCGATCGAGCTCCACCTCGGACACCCGAGCCTGGCGCTGGAGCTCCAGAATGCGAGCCTTCATCTCCTCGGCCTCCGACTCGTCCTCCACCGGCGTGAAGAGGGTCGGGCTGCAGCCCACCGAGACCAGAAGCACGAGAGCGAGCGCGCGGTAGCTCATCCGCTCTTCGACTCGTATTTCGAGATGCGGCCGGTCAGCGGGCTCTCCGGAAACTCGCTGCGCAGACGCTGCCAGGCCTCGGCCGCCTTGTCCGGCTCCTCGAGGCGCTCGTAGGCGCGGCCGAGCTGGAACAGCACCTTGTCCATCTCGGAGTACTCGGGATGGTTCTCCATGACCCCTTCGAAACGGCTCGCCGCCGCCTGCGGCAGGCGCATGCTGCGCAGGTAGAAGAAGCCCTTCAGGTACTCCGACTTGGCGAGGCGATCCTTGATCAGCAGGATCTGCTGATTGGCCTGCTCGACGTACTCGGAGGTCGGGTAGATGCTGAGCAGATCGCGGAAGGACTCGAGCGCCTTGCGGGTCGCGGCCTGGTCGCGGTCGGGCTTGAGCATGCGCTCGAACAAGCTGTTGGCGATCTGGAACTGCACGTAGGCCGCGCGCTCGCTGGTCGGAAAGCGATTCTGGAAGTCACGGTACTTGGCTTCCGCCTTGATGAAGTTCTCCGATCCGCCGTCCAGGAAATGAGCGTCCGCCACCAGCAGCAGCGCCTTTCTGCCGGTCTCCGAGTTGGGCTCCACTTCGAAGGCGTGGATCAGGTAGTCGCGCGCCCGCGCGTACTTTTCCTGCTCCATCAGCTGCTCGCCCTGCTCCAGCGACTCCTCCGCCGACAGCCTCAGGATGGGATCCTCATAACCGCCGCCACCGCAGGCGCCGAGGGCGAGCGCGAAGAGCGCGATGGCGC
>JAHEKO010000156.1 GCA_024638355.1 Acidobacteriota bacterium | reverse complement strand
GATGCTGACATATCGTCCCTTTCCTCGATCTCGGGGAACATTCTTCTGAGCTTGAGCGACAGGTCCTCGGGGTCGAGTGACTGATGCATCGCCTCGCGGTAGGTGATGACGTCGTGCACCAGGAGGGCCATGAGCGACTGGTTGAGCGACTGCATTCCGTAGTAGGCGACCGAGCCCTCGATCTCCTCGAGCAGCTCCTTGGTGTCGCCGCGGGCGATCAGGTTCGAGACCCTCGGACTGCCGCGCATGATCTCGAGCGCGGGCACCATGCCGTTGCCGTCCTTCTTCTCGACCAGCTTCATCGACACCACGCCCTGCAGCACCTGAGAGAGCTGCTGGCGAATCTGATTCTGCAGGTTGCCCGGGAAGTGGTCGAGGATCCGATCTACGGTCTGCGCGGCGCTGTTGGTGTGCAGGGTCGAAAAGACCAGGTGGCCGGTCTCGGCGGCCGTGATGACGGTCGCGACCGTCTCCGCATCGCGCATCTCGCCGACCATGATGACGTCCGGATCCTGGCGCATCGCGTTGCGCAGAGCGTCGCCGAAGCTCGGCGTATCGGTGCCGATCTCGCGCTGCGACACCGTCGCGACGTCGTCCGAGAAGAGAAACTCGATCGGGTCTTCGATGGTGATGATGTGCACCGGCCGGCGCGACTTGATCGACCGCAACACGGTCGCCAGGGTCGTCGACTTGCCGCTGCCGGTCGGACCGGTGACCAGGATCAGCCCGGTGTTGAGGCTGGTGAACTGATCGAGAACGCTCGGCAGGCCGAGCTGGTCGTAGCCCGGTACCTCGAAGGGGATACGGCGAAAGGCGGCTGCCAGCGTGCCGCGCTGGACGTAGATGTTGCCCCGAAAGCGGCAGAGGCCGTGGACGCCGTAGCCGAGATCGAGAGCCATTCGCTCTTCGAGGTTCGCCTTCTGCACCGGCGTGAGGATGGCGAACACCATCTCCTCGATGTCGGATGGCTTGAGCGGACCCAGCTCCAGCGGCATCAGCTTGCCGTGCACGCGCAGCAGCGGCGGACGCTTCGGCTTGAGATGAAGGTCCGAGGCGCCCTTCTCGGTCATCAGACGCAGCAGTTGGTCGAGCTCCATCGGCCAGATGATTCTGGCGTCACCTACCTATAGCTGCAGTTGAATCGGTTACAGCCGGTCGACTCGATCCGCCGCCTGTCGAGCGGCCGGCCCGCGCTCGCCAGCCTGACCTTTTCACCGGGTCATGTCGGCTAGAAGCGGCGCATGAGGCCGACCACGATGCCCTGCACCCGTACTTGGTCGGCCGGCACGCGGATCGGCTCCATCTGCGGATTGGAGGGCTGCAGGCGGACCTCGTCGCCCTCCGGGTAGAACCGCTTGAGCGTCACCTCGTCGGCCACCAGGGCGACGACCATCTCGCCGGCGAGCGCCTCCTCACGGCGCTTCACCACCACCAGGTCGCCGTCGTGGATGCCCTCGTCGATCATCGAGTCGCCCTGGACGCGCAAGACGTAGTGGTCGCCGTTGCGCCCGTGCAGCAGATGGGGCGGCACCTGGACGCGATCGTCGCCGGGCAGCGCTTCGATCGGACGGCCGGCGGCGATGATGCCCAGAAAAGGCAGCTCCCGGTCGGTTCCGCTCACCGGGACCCCCGGCGGCGGCCGCTCGTCGGTCAGCTCGACGCCGCGCTTCTGGTTCCAGTGCCGGCGCAGGTAGCCCTTCTGCTCGAGCAGCTTCAGATGCTTGTGCGCGGTGCCGTAGGAGGAGTAGCCGAAGCGATCGCAGATCTCGCGATGCGTCGGCGAGACGCCCCGATCCCGAAGGCTCTGGCGGATGAAATCCAGGATCTCCCGCTGGCGCTCTGTCAGGAACCGGGCCACGGTGGACAGTCTATGGCGCAAACAGAGCGTAAGTCAAGCGGCTCCGCTTGACTTTCCCCCTACCCTCCAATAGCTTGAAGCCCCTTTTGGGCAACGACCGACAAAGGAGCTGACCGTGTGGAAAAAGAGCGAAGAGGAGAGCCCGAGCCAGGCTCCTGAGCCGCAGCGCAGCGCCAGCCCGCGTGCGCCGCAGGGAGGGGTGGCCGCCATCGGCCCCTCCATCAAGATCAAGGGAGATCTCAGTGGCGACGAGGATCTGATGATTCACGGACACGTGAACGGCGAGATCCGGCTGCCCAAGAACAAGGTGACCATCGGCCAGAGCGGCCGGGTTCAGGCCGACGTCTACGGCAAGAGCATCCGCGTGGAGGGGCAGGTCAAGGGCAATCTGTACGGCGACCAGGACGTGGTGGTCCGCGCCTCGGGGCGGGTGCAGGGCAATATCGTCGGTCCGCGGGTCACGCTCGAGAACGGCGCCAACTTCAAGGGCTCCATCGACATGGAACCGGAGACCAAGGCGGCCAAGCCGGAGCCGCCGCCGGCCAAGCCGCCAGTCGCGCCCGCCAAGCCGGAGCAGCCGCCAGAAGCGAAGGCCGGGTTGAACCCGGCGACGAGCCGCGGCTGAGTCGGCCGTGGCGCCGGGCAGATCGGCACGCGGCGAGGCTGCCTCCGATCCGACTCCGACAGAGTTCGAGTCGCCCTGCCTCAAGCTGCTCTTCGACCGCCTAGCGATGGGCGGCCGCAGCCTCGTCCTCGATCTCGGCCCGGCGGTCGGCGAGAACGTGAGCTTCTTCGCCCGGCTCTCGTGCAAGATCTACATTGCCGACCTCTACGAGTCGCTCTTCGCTCCGACGGCTCACCGCCCCCAGGGGGCCAAGGCGTTCGGCATGATGCTCGAGCGCGAGCTGCCTTCGACCGGCGGCGAAGCGGTAGACGTCATCCTCGCCTGGGACCTGATCAACTACCTCGACATCGAGCAGCAGCAGGTGCTCGCCGCGGCACTGGCCGGCTACTGTCACCGCGGCACGCAGATCTTCGCCATGATCGCCACCCACAAGGAGATGCCGGCTCGCCCGACTCCCTTCCACGTTCTCGACCGCCAGCATCTGGCGTTCGAGAGCGACCGGCAGTGGCAGCGGGAATCGCCGCGGTACACCGAGCCCGACCTGCGGCGGGGCATGCCCGACTTCGAGGTGGACGTCTCCTTCCTGCTGCGCAACGGCCTGCAGGAGTACATCCTGAACTACCGTCCGCGCGGCGGCCTGGCCGGGGGACCACCCGGGCCGGGTGCCGGTTAGCGCCGGCACGCCCGCGCCCGCCGCGATGATCGATCTTCCCCGCCCCAACCACCCACTCGAGCTGCGCACGCTCGACAACGGCCTGCGGGTGGTCCTCCATCCCGACCGCTCGCTGCCGCTCGTGGCCGTCAACCTCTGGTACCACGTCGGCTCGAAGAACGAGCCGGCCGAGCGCAGCGGCCTGGCCCACCTTTTCGAGCACATGCTCTTCCAGGGCAGCCAGCACGTCGGCACCAACGACCACTTCCGCTACGTTCAGCAGGTCGGCGGTGTGGCCAACGGCTCGACCTCGTTCGATCGAACCAACTACTACGAGACGCTGCCGTCCCACTGCCTCGAGCTGGGCCTCTGGCTGGAGTCGGACCGGATGGGGTTCCTGCTGCCGGCGATGACCGCGGAAAAGCTCGAGACGCAGCGAGAGGTGGTGATGAACGAGCGCCGGCAGCGGGTCGACAACCAGCCCTACGGCCGTGCATTCGAACGGCTCCACGAGCTGGTCTACGGCGACTCCCACCCCTACGGCCGGCCCATCATCGGCTACATGGACCACATCGAAGCCGCCACTCTCGAGGAGATGGAGACGTTCTTCAGGAGCTACTACCTCCCCAACAACGCCGTGCTGACGCTGGCCGGCGACTTCGACGTCGACGCGGCCTTTGCCGCCGTCGAGCGCTACTTCGGCGGCATCGAGCGCGGCCCGCGGGTCGAGCGGGGGCGAGCGCCGCTCGAGCCGATAGACGGCGAGCGACGCGACGTCCTCGAGGATCACGTCGAGCTGGCTCGCGTCTACATGGGCTACCGAGCGCCGGGCGTCGTCGCCGACGGCTGGCGCACCGCCGACCTGTTCGCCGCGGCCTGGGCGCATGGCAAGTCGAGCCCGCTCTACCGCGACCTCGCCCACGATCGCCAATTGGTACAGGACGTCGTCGCCTGGGTCCTGCCGACCGAGATCGCGGCGACCTTCGTCGTGGTCGCGACCGCGCGGCCGGGCGTCGACATCGAGCGCGTCGAGGCGGCGCTCGCGGAGCACCTCGACCGCGCCGCCACCGAGCCGCTCGCCGGCGTCGAGCTCGAACGTGCCCGCCTGCGCTTCGAGACCTCCTACCTCGACCGGCTCCAGACTCTCGAGCATCGCGCCGAGACGCTGTCCAGGATGACCACCTACCACGACGAGCCGGAGCGCATCGACAGCGAGATCGACCGCTACCGCGGCCTGACCGCGGACCATCTGGTCGAGTTCGCCGCCGGCAGCCTGCGGCCGGAGCAACGATCGCTCCTGCGTGTCGTGCCACGGGGCGAGGCCGGGTGAGCCGCGCTCCCGCCACCGTCGATCGGAGCGTCCCGCCGGTTCCGGGCTCGCCACGGCCCTTTCGCTTTCCCCGCTTCGAGCGGGTCGAGCTCGGCGGCGATGCGGCGCTCTGGGCCGCGCGCAAGCCGGATGCGGGGCTGGTTCACTTCGACCTCGTCCTCCCGGGCGGCGCCGCCTTCGACCCGCGTGGCAAGTCGGGGCTCTCGTCGCTGACCGCCGCTCTGCTCGACGAGGGGACCTCGAGCCGCAGCTCACACGAGATCGCCGCCGCCGCCGAGCGTCTCGGCGGCTACCTCGACATTCGCACCAGCTGGGACAGCGTGACGCTCGCCACCGGCGTCGCGGCGGGGCGCGCCGGGACCGCTCTCGAGCTTCTCCTGGAGGTGGCCGGCGATCCCACCTTCCCGCAGGACGAGGTCGTCCGCCTGCGCCAGCGCACCCTGGCAGAGATCCGTCGCCGGCGGGCGGTGCCGGCCTCTCTCGCCGCCCGCCAGTTCAGCCGCGCCCTGTACGGTCGAACGGTCTTCGGCCGGCCCCTCACCGGCACCGCCGAGAGCGTCGCCGCCCTCGAGCGCGACGACCTCGACGCCTTCTATCGCGAGCGGCTCGCGGCGGCGCCCGTCACGCTGATCGCCGCCGGAGACTTCGACCCGGCGGAGCTGCGCACGAGCGTTCGTCGGGCCCTCGCCGGGCTCACCCGCCGTCGCGGCGAGCCCCAGCCGGCGCCGGAGCCGCCGGTGCCGGGCGGCGTCCGCGTCTACCTGGTGGATCGACCCCAGGCGACCCAGACCGAGCTGCGCGTCGGGCACGTGGGCCTTCCGCGGCGGCATCCCGATTTCGTCGCCGCGAGCGTCATGAGCTCGCTGCTCGGCGGCAAGTTCACCAGCCGGCTCAACCTGAACCTGCGCGAGCGACACGGCTTCACCTACTCGATCTACAGCCGCTTCGGGGCGCGGCGCGGCCCGGGGCCGTTCACCATCGCCTCCGCGGTCGCCACCGACAGCGCCGGCCGCGCCGTCGAGGAGATCCGCGGCGAGCTCGAGCGATTGCGGGCGGAGCCGCCCACCGCGGCCGAGCTCGACGAGACGCGGAGCTACATGCTGGGCGTCTTCCCCTACACGGTCGAATCGCTCGAGGGGGTGTCCCGGCGGCTGCGCGAGATCGCCGTCCACGACCTGCCGCTCGACTACTGGGACCGCTACCCCGCCGCCCTCGAAGCGGTGACCCCGACCGACATCCGCCGGGTCGCCCGCGATCACCTGCACCCCGATCGGCTGACCATCGTCGCGGTCGGTCCCGAGCAGGCGCTGCGCCCCCAGCTCGAGCCGTTCGCCGAGCCCATCGTCTGGCGCCCCGCCGAGCAGCCCGAGCCGGCCTAGGGCGGCCTCGCCACTCGTCGTCTAAGCCTCTCTTTTTCAGCACTTTAGGGATAGCGTCCCCGGCCCTCTCGGGAGCGGGGCTTGTGGTATGCTGTCGCCTTCGCACCAGGAGGGCCCACCCCGAGAGAACGACGGTCAGGGTGGGCTTCTTTTGCGACTGGAAGCAAGGAGGTCGACAGAACGTGCAGGTGGAAAGCTCCGACAAGATCCGCAACCTCGCGATCGCCGGTCACCACGACACCGGCAAGACAACTCTGGCGAGCGCGCTCCTCTATACCGGCGGCGTGGTCAACCGCCTCAATCGCGTCGAGGACGGCAACACGATCACCGATTTCGACCCGGAAGAGGTCGCGCGAACGATCTCCATCGGCCTCGCGCCCTGCTACACGCCCTGGAAAGACCACAAGATCAACCTCGTCGACTGCCCCGGCTACGGCATCTTCTTCGTCGAGACCCGCGCCGGAATCCGCGCTACCGACGCGGTGCTGCTGTGCGTCAACGCGGTCTCGGGCCTCGAGGTGGTGACCGAGAAGGCCTGGGCCGCGGCCGAGAAGGCCGACTCGCCGGTCATGCTCCATCTCACCAAGATGGATCGCGAGCGCGCGGACTTCGACGCCGTGGTGGCGTCGATGCAAGAGCACTTCGGCCGTGGAGTGTGGCCGATCCAGCTGCCCATCGGTCGCGAAGCGGACTTCTCCGGCGTGGTCGATCTGGTCTCTCGGAAGGCCTACGGCTTCGACAAGGACGGCAACGGCAAGGGCAAGGAGATTCCGATTCCCGAGGACATGCAGGATCGGGTCGAAGAGGCGCGCAACTCGCTGATCGAGGCCGTCGCCGAGTCCGACGACGCGCTGATCGAGGAGTTCTTCGAGGAGGGCACCCTGCCCGAGGACGACCTCAAGAGCGGCCTGCGCAAGGCGATCGCCGGCCGCCAGATCTTCCCGGTGACCGCCGGCTCGGCGGCCCACGGCATCGGCAACTCCACCCTGCTCGACGCGCTCGTCGACCTCATGCCCTCGCCACTCGATCGCGGCACCTTCCCGGGCACCAACGTCGGCGGCGACGAGGTCGAGATCGAGACCGCGCCCGACGCGTCCGCCAGCGCCCTGGTCTTCAAGACGCTGAGCGATCCGTTCGCCGGCCACATCTCGATCCTGCGCGTGGTCAGCGGCACGCTCTCCTCCGACAGCCCGGTCTGGAACACGCGGGCGGAGGCCGATGAGCGCCTCGGCCATCTGCTCGGCCTCCAGGGCAAGCAGACCGAGGAGACGCCGCAGCTGATCACCGGCGACATCGGCGGCGTCGCCAAGCTCAAGCACACCAGCTCGGGCGACACGCTGTGCGACAAGGCGAAGCCGGTCAACCTGGCCTGGATCGGCATCCGCTCTCCGGCGATCTCCTTCGCCATCGAGCCCAAGTCGAAGGGCGACGAGGAGAAGATCGGCGAGGCGCTGAAGCGGCTCATGGAGGAGGACCCGAGCCTCGGCGCCCGCCGCGATCCGGAAACCGGCGAGTACCTGATCTCCGGCACCGGCCAGCTCCATGTCGAGATCGCGGTGGCGAAGCTCAAGCAGCGCTTCCACGTGGAGGTGATCCTCCATCCGCCGAAGGTTCCCTACCGCGAGACGATCCGGAGGTCCGCCGACGGTCACGGCCGGCACAAGAAGCAGAGCGGCGGCCGCGGCCAGTTCGCCGACTGCCGGATCATCATGGAGCCCCTGGAGCGCGGCAAGGACTTCGAGTTCGTCGACGAGATCTTCGGCGGCTCGATCCCGCAGACCTACCGCCCGGCGGTCGAGAAGGGTATCCAGGAGGCCCGGCGGCGCGGCTTCCTGGCCGGCTATCCGGTGGTCGACTTCCGCGTGCGCCTCAAGGACGGGCAGTACCACGACGTCGACTCGTCCGAGATGGCTTTCAAGGTGGCCGGCTCGCTGGCCTTCAAGGACGCCATGGCGAGCGCCGGCCCGACCATCCTCGAGCCGGTGATGCAGGTCCAGATCTCCACCTCGGAGGAGTTCACCGGCGACGTCATGGCCGACCTCTCCCAGCGCCGGGGGCGGCCGCAGGGGATGGAGACCAAGCGCGGAGCCCAGGTCATCTCGGCGACGGTGCCGCTGGCCGAGATGCTCGACTACGCGCCGGCCCTCACTTCGATGACCCAGGGCCGGGCCAGCTTCGAGCTCGAGATGTCACACTACGACGAGGTGCCGAGGAACATCCAGGAGAAGCTGATCGAGGAGGCGAGGCGGGAGAAAGAGGAAGGGTGATCCAGGGCGGTGAGACGTGCAGGCTAGCCGCGTCCGCTTTCACTGGATCCTGAGTCCCGGCAAG
>JAHEKO010000155.1:3802-8177 GCA_024638355.1 Acidobacteriota bacterium | reverse complement strand
TCGCCGAACTCCAGACGGATGACGACCTGATCGCCGTCGCGCTCGGCGATCACGCCCTCGAAGGTCTCGCCGTTGGCCAACACGACTTCGTCCGCCACCAGCGGCCCGGCCGTAACCACCACGGCCAGCAGCGCCAGAGTCGCAACGGGCTTTGCGTTCATGAGCTGAGATCATTCTAGCACCGCGGCGCTCTCGACCGGCGAGCGGTTCGGCCCACGACTCCAGGGCGCCGCCGGCCGTGCGGTAGAGTCTTTTCGGCATGATCGCCTTTGCCACGCTGTTTCTGGGACTGGTGCTGGGTGTCCAGCCGGTCACGGTCGTGGTGAGCGAAGAGGTCGCCAGGGTCGCGCTCTTGCTCGACGGCCGCGAGATCGCGAGCCTCGAAGGAAAACCCTGGACCGCGGCGTGCGATTTCGGATCCGAGCTCGTGCCGCACGCCCTGGAGGCGGTGGCCTATGACGCCGAGGGCGTCGAGATCGGTCGCACACAGCAGCGGATCAACCTCCCCGAGCCGCTGGCCAACGCCCGCATCGTCATCGACCGTGGGGAGGCCGCTACACGGGTCCGCGTTCTCTTCGACAGCGTCTTCCGCTCCCAGCCGGAGCGCGCCACGGTGCGCCTCGACGGCAGGCGGCTCGAGGTCGACGACCCCGTGCACTTCGAGCTGCCGCCCTTCGACGACGAGCAGATCCACCATCTGAGCGTCGAGCTGGAGTTCCCGAACAACGTCATTCACGTCGTCGAGACCACGTTTGGCGGCGCCTTCTCCGATCACATCGGCACGCCGCAGACCGCCGTTCCGGTGGTCTCGAATCGCGGCCGGATGCCGCGCGAGCCGCGGGACCTGGATGGCAGCTTCGTCAAGAACGGCGAGCCGTTGCGCGTGCTGGCGGTCGACGACGGACCGGCCGAGGTGGTGATCGTGCGCGACCTGTCGGCCCAGACCGATCTGGACGGCCTGGCGGCGGACCTGCGCGACGTGCTCCAGAGCCGCTGGCGGCGTGCCAACAGCTCGCTCAGCCGCCTGTCGGGAGGCGCGTTGGCGCTCGATACCGTATCCCTGCGGTTCGCCGGCCAGCTCAAGAAGGATCAGCTCGTCTGGCTCCTCGAGCCGTTCGCGCGACAGCCCGGAGGCGAGGGCTACCTCCTCGAGGTCTTTCCCTTCTCGCCCCGAATGACGTCCAAAGACGGCGGCCTGCCGTTTCTGCTGACGACCGTTCGTCCGCCGATCGAGCCGACGCACAAACAGCGGCTGGCCGACGCGGTGGCGGTCGCCGGTCGCGGCGTGGCGCAGCGAGACCGCCGCCGTGCGGTCCTCTTGATCCTGGGCGAAGGCGACGACGCCAGCAGCTTGACGGCGGCGATCTCTCGCAGCTACCTGCGGACGGTTCACGTGCCGCTCCTGGTGTGGTCGACAAAGCCCCCCTCGCCCGAGATCCGCGAGCGCTGGGGCGAGGTCCAGGAGATCGACAGCGTCGCTCGGTACGAGCGAGAGATCAAGCGTCTGGCGACGCTCCTCGACCGGCAGAGCATCGTCTGGCTCGAGGGCTTCCACCTGCCGCAGCAGATCCTTCTGGCCAAGGGGCAACGCGATCTCGACTTCCCGATGTAGAGCGTACGCCGCGCCTCTCCTGCTGATGGCGACGGCGACACTCGGGGCGGCCGCGGCCGCGCAGGAACCGCCCCGCGAGGGGGACGTGCTGGGCTCGGCTTCCGATCTGAGAATCGAGAGTGGCGGAAACGCGGTGCTCCTGGAGGCCGGGACCAAGCTGCACGCGGAGCCGCACCGGCACGCGGCGGTGGTCACGGTGATCGACGTGGAGCTGGCCCTCGAGCCGCTCGAGCGTCGCGAGAGCTGGGTGCGCGTGCGCTTCGAGGGACGAATCGGGTGGGCCGACCTGGCTGCGGCGGCGAGGCCGGCGGCCGACGCCCCGGCGGCCCCCTCGCCTCTCCCGGCAGCACCGCCGGCCGCCGAAGAGATCGCCGCCGACGAGACGAGGCTGGCACGCGCCCTCGACCTCCTGAGCGAGCCGGTCCAGGAGCTCGAGGCCGGCCAGTTCCGCGTCTACACGGACGTCAGGAGTCAGCGCAAGCGACGGATGCTCTTCGACGTCGCCCGTCACCTCGGAGCCGCCCATCGGGCGCGCTACGGTCTGGCTCCCGAGCGCCCGGCGAGATTCGCCGTCATCGTGTTCGCCGAGGAGGCCTCGTATCGCGAGTTCGAGGACTCGGTCACCGACCTCCGGCTCCTCGATGCCGAGGGGCACGCCGGCTCCGGCATCGCCGCTCTCGTCGCCGAAGGCCGCACGGCGGCCGAGGCCGCTGCCCTGCTCGTTCACGAGTCGGCTCATCTCCTCAACCGGCAGACGTTTCGGACCGCCCCGCCGCCCTGGCTCGAAGAGGGCATCGCCAACGACCTCGCCTATTGCCGCCTGGACAAGTCGGGCCGTCCCCTTCCGCAGACCCTCGGCGGCAAGGGCTTCATCGCCGAGATTCCCGGACCGGTCGACCAGTTCGGCCGACGCCGGTTCGCCGGCACTCTGCATGTCGAGGGACCGCTCGCCTCGCTCGGGCGTCTTCAGCGCGCTCTGGCCGCCGGCGAAGCCGTGCCGCTGCCCCGGCTCCTCGATCTCACCTGGCGCGAGTTCGTTGCGCCCGAGGGGCGCGAGCTCCGCTACATCCAGAGCACCTTTCTGGTCCGCTATCTCCTCGACGGGCTCGACGGCGACAGCTTCAAGCGGTTTCTCAACGACTTCCAGGACGGCGCCGACGCCGACGCGGCCGCCCTGCTGAGCGCGATCGGCCGCGACTGGGGCGAGCTCGCGACCGGTTTCGCGGATTGGGTGCGGCGCTACACCGGACGCGAGTAGCCGCCGCCGGCGTCTATAATCAGACTCGGTTTCCAACCTCCTCGCGCCGCGGGAATGCCAGACGCGCCCAATCGACAAGCCACACTGCCATCGAGGCGCATCGCCTTGGATCGCGAGATCTCCATCCAGGTTCCCGCCTTCGACTCCTTCATCAAGGAGTACTCGGCGAACGTCTCGACCACCGGGATGTTCATCAAGTCGGAGAAGCCGCTCGCGCCCGAGACGGAGTTCGCCTTCGAGTTCAGGATCGCCGACGACTGGAAGCTGATCCGCGGCGAGGCCAAGGTCGTCTGGTGCCGTCACCGCGACGAGGGCCCGGATCAGCCGGCGGGCATGGGCGTTCAGTTCAGCGACCTCGAGCCGCAGAGCCGCCGGCTCATCGGCTGGATCATCGAGAAGCACGTCCGCGAGGGCGGCAAGCCCTTCGATCTCGACCGACTGCAGGGCGTGCCGGACGAGCATCTCGAGGCACCAAAGCAGCGCGCATCGCCGGCGGTCGGCGCCGCGACCCCACCGGCCAAGCCGCCGCGACCGGCACCGCGCCGTGCGGCCCGCGTCGCCTCGGCCGGGCCCCGCTTCCCGCTCCTTTCGCTGCTGCTGGCCGGACTCGCCGTCGCCCTTCTGCTCGCCGGGCTGTTCTGGCTGAGCGAGCGCAGCGCGCAGTCGGTCGCCGACCCGGAGCTGCCCCCCGACGTCACATCGACCGAGGAGCCGCCCCCGACCGCGGGCGAATCCGAGTCCGCGGCCTCCGACGACTCCGTCGCGCCCCCGGCAGTGCCCGTCTTCCTCGAGGCCGCTCGCCGGCTCGTCGACAGTTGGTCGCAAGCCTGGTCGGCCCAGGACGTCGACGCCTACCTGTCCCACTACGCACAGGACTTCGAGCCACCGCGCGGGATGAGCCGGAGCGCGTGGGCCGAGGACCGCAGACGGCGGCTGACGAGGCCCGAGTTCATTCGCATCTCGATCACCGGGCTCGAGGCCGAGGTCGAGAGCGAGTCGCGCGGTCGCGTGACGTTCACGCAGGGCTACCGCTCGAACACCTACGAGGACAGCGTACGCAAGACGCTCGAGCTGGTGCGCGAAGACGGCCGCTGGAAGATCCTGGCAGAGGCGTCCAACGGCTGAGGGCCGCGGCGGTCAGGCGCCGAGCAGGCGCGCGCCGTAGAGCCTCTCCGCGTTCGCCGTCGTCGCCGCGACGACGGCCGCCTCGGCCACGCCTTGGAGCTCGGCGATGGCCCGCGCCGAGATCGTGACGTTGGCGGGCTCATTGCGGACCGTGGGATCGGGACCGAGAACCGGACTGTCGGTCTCGAGCAGCAGGCACGAGAGCGGCAGCCGCTTCACCAGCTTCTGCTTCTGCTTCGAGCGAACGATCGAAGGCGGCACCGAGAAGTAGAAGCCCGCTTCGACCGCCGGCTCGGCGCGCGCCGCGCGGCCGTCGAAGGCGTGGAGCTGAACGCGCCTGGCCCCCCGCTCGCGCAGCAGCCCGATCGTCTGCCGACCCG
>JAHEKO010000155.1:0-3702 GCA_024638355.1 Acidobacteriota bacterium | reverse complement strand
ACCGAGAAGTAGAAGCCCGCTTCGACCGCCGGCTCGGCGCGCGCCGCGCGGCCGTCGAAGGCGTGGAGCTGAACGCGCCTGGCCCCCCGCTCGCGCAGCAGCCCGATCGTCTGCCGACCCGCCGAGCGCGAGTGGACGTTGAGCGGCAGGTCGAGCTCGATGGCGAGATCGACGAAGCGCCCGAAGATCTCGGCCTGGAGCTCCAGGTCGGCCTCCGCCCGCACCTTCCACCGGTCGAGCCCCACCTCGCCGATCGCCAGCCAGCGCTCCGCGCTGTCACGGATGAAGTCGATCAGCTCCGTGGCCTCGTCGAGATCGAGCCGGGTCGGAAAGAGGCCGGCCGCCGGGCGCAGAAGATCCGGAAATTCCGCTGCCAGAGCCAGATTCCGCCGCGCTTCGGCGAGGCACTCGCTGACGGCGACCACGGCGCCCACCCCCACCTCCCGGGCCCGGTCGAGCACCGCGGGGAGGTCCGCCTCGAAGGGCTCGGCGCACAGGTGCGTGTGGGTATCGACCAGCGTCGTCACGGCGGATCAATGAGCGACGCGCTCGGCGCCGCAGTAGACATTGAATCGACGGCTGTCGAGAAAGCCGACGAGCGTCATCCCGAACTCCTCGGCGGCGTCGACCGCCAGGCTGCTCGGCGCTCCCACCGCCGCCAGCGCCGGGATGCCCGCCATGATCGCCTTCTGCACGAGCTCGAAGCTTGCTCGGCCGCTGACCAGCAGGAGACGATTCGCCGCCGGAAGCCGATCGGCCAACAGCAGGTGGCCGACCAGCTTGTCGACCGCGTTGTGACGTCCGACATCCTCGCGCAGCAGCTCGAGCTCGCCTTCCGGCGTCCAGAGCGCCGCCGCGTGCAAGCCACCGGTCTCCTCGAACACCCGCTGCGCGCTCTCGAGCCGGCCCGGGAGGGAGCGCAGCAGATCGGCCTCGAGCCGGATCTCGCCTTCCGGACGCGCCGGCGTGGCGGTCCACAACAGCTCGAGCGAGCCGCGGCCGCAGACGCCGCAGCTCGACGTGGTGTAGACGTTGCGGCTCGACCTCTCGGGCTCGAAGACGACCCCGGGGGCCAGATGTACCTCGACGATGTTGCCGTCGCTCTCCTCCGCGTCGGGCGACTCGCAGTAGGTGACCCGCCACACCGACTCGCGACCCGCGACGACGCTCTCGCTGAAGAGAAACCCCGCGGCGAGCTCGAAGTCGTGACCCGGCGTTCGCATGGTGATCGCCACCGGGTGCCGCTCTCGCCGGCCCGCGCGCTCGGCGACGACACGAATCTCGAGCGGCTCCTCGACGGCCACCAGATCGTCGCGACGCCGGGACACGCCGCCCGCTACCTCGAGCACCTTGGCCCGGCTGACGGCCTGTGCCGGAGCCCGCTCACCCTTCGGCCCGATCCCGTTGCCGCTCACCCGCTCACTCCGGCGGCACCGCCCCCACGCGCGCGGCCGCTCGTGGATCGTTGAGGTTGTCGAGAAGGTCGTCGCGATAGAAAGCGAGCTCCGGGCCGAGGTCGACCCGCTCGGTCTCGATCGCATCGAGCAGGTCCAGCACGCGCAGGGCTCCGGTCTCCAGCCTGCGCGCGATCTCCCGCCCGCAGCCCGCGCCGTAGACGCCGCACAGCGGCTGAACCCGGCCGCCGATCGCCGGCACGACCGCTCCCGCCCTTCCGGCCTCCGCCAGCGGCGCCAGCGCGCGCTCCACCAGGTGAGCTACGAGACGCGGCCCGACGTTCGGCAGATCGCAGGCGAGAATGAAGACCGGCGCCCCGTGAGCGTGATCCAGGGCGGCCTGCATGCCGGCCAGCGGTCCCGCACCCGGCAACCGATCGGCGATCTCGGGAACGCCGAGGCCGGCGTGGTCGCCCAGGCGTCGCGAGACGACGACCACCCGCTCGAGCCTCGACCGCAGCACGGCCACGGCTCGCTCCCCGAGGCTGCGGCCCTCGAGCTCGAGCGCCGCCTTGTCCGCGCCCATGCGCCGGCTCGAGCCGCCGACCAGGACAGCGCCGAGCCACTCGTCCGCGGAGCGCATGCGGGCAGACTACAACAGCGCCGAGCCGCGCACGGAGACCGCGTCCGTACGCCAGCTCGAGCTGGGGATGAGCTCGGGCGGCCGCGGCGGCGGCGGTTGCGGCAGGGCATCGAAGCCCCAGCTCATGTCGACGAGATCGAGCTCGACCGGCCATGGCTCGGCCATCTCGAAGCCGAGTGTCACTCCCTCGGCACCGAAGCCGAACGCCGTGACCCGGACCTCCCCCAGCCCTTCGGCCTCAGGATCGCCGGAGATCTCGAAGCGCTCGCCGGCGACCGAGACCGCCTCCAGGGGGATCGCCGCCTCGGCTCGAATCCGCAGCACGGCGGCGCCGCGCGTCGACTTCACGATCGCCTCGACCCGGCGGCCCGCGGCCCTGGAGTCTGCCACCGTCGCGGCCGCCGGCCCAGCGAGCTCGACCGGCTCGGCGGCGGCGAGCAGGACCTCGCGATCGTCCAGCGCGAGCGCGGCCGGCGCCTGCTTCCGCTCCGGTTCGGTCCCCAGATAGCGCGAGGTCCAGTCGTCGGGAGCTGCGTCGAAGCTGGCCCACCACGCTTCGCCGGTGGCGCCGTCCAACGCATAGGCGAGGGTGTCCGCGGCCGGCGTCTCCGCGGCCGGCTCGGCACGAATCGCCACCCCGGCCACCAGCGCGAGACCCGCGAGCAGCACGAGGGTCGTGAACCTGCCGCCGCTCGCGCGATGGAGCCGCCCGAGACCGGGCGCCAGCGGCGCGAGCAGGAGACCGATCGTGGCGCCGATCGCGGCGGCCGCGGCGAGGGTCAGCGCCTGAGAGACGGTCAGGATCGTGGGCGCCAGCACGACGACGGCGGGCAGGGCGGCCACCGCCACGACCAGCGGAGCAGCGCGATCCGCAACGCCGTCTCGAGCGGCGACGGCCAGGATCAGTAGCCCCAGCACTCCGCCCACGAGCGGCCACGTCGTCAGGTAGCTCGCCCCCGGCAGCCAGAGCGCCAGCGCGACGCTCGCGATGGCCCAGCCCAGCCAGCCGCCGGCGGACAGCTCGAGCCAAGATCGATCCGCACCCAGCCAGGCGCCGAGAGCTGCCGCGGCCGCGACGATCCACGCCGCGAGAGCGACCACCAGCCAGCCGGCCTCGTAGGTCAGCCGGTGCGGACCGAAGAGCATGCCGGGGAGGTAGTTCGCGATGAGCCACCAGAAGATCCAGCCGACCAGAGCTCCGGCGATCAGGGTCGCGCCGAAAAGCGCGAGGCCGCGGCCCAGCCCGGCGAGCTCGAGACGACGGCGCCACCGGCCGAGCCCGATCGCCACCGCCAGGGCGAGCACCGCGGCGACCGCCAGCGGCAAGGCCCACGAGGCGGGATAGACGATCAGCCACCAGGGCCAGGGGTTGAAGTAGACCGCATCGCTCGCGCCCGTGCTGCCGAAAGCGCTCAGATCGGCGCCGCCGAAGTGCCGCGCCACGCCGAGGGCGTAGTCGCCGTGGTGCTGGAGCGTCCCGCGGTCGAGACGGTCGGCGCTGTCGAGCATCGTGTGGTACGCGGGGTGCCCGCCGAGGAACGCGACGTTCAGGCCCTGCACGCCGGCCTCGCGGAAGACGGTGAAGTCGGTGTCGTTCGGCATGCGCCGATAGACCTCGTAGCTCAGCGAGCTGGCCGCGGGCCGCGAGGTCGCGGCCCGCAGGCC
>JAHEKO010000671.1 GCA_024638355.1 Acidobacteriota bacterium | reverse complement strand
CGAATCCGGCGGCGAAGCGATCCACGAGGCGGTCGAGCTCGCCGTAGGTGACGCGCCGGAGCTCGTCGTCGCCTTCGCGGCCACTGACGATCGCGATCTTCTCGGGGTCGGCCCGGAAGCAGCTCTCGACCGAGTTGAGGCGGGCGTCGGGCAGCCAGATCGGATTCGCCGGGTCGGCGCCGTCCAGGATCCGCTCCGGCTGTCGGTCGAAGACGATGCCCAGCCGCCGAATCGCCTCCTGCCAGAAGGCGGCGCGCTCGCGGCTCGACCAGCGGAAGCAGTCGTCGTAGCCGGCGAAGTGGAGATCGCGGAGCAGCCTCCCGAGGTTGGAGCGCTGGGCGCGCTCGGCGTCGGGCTGCCAGGCGAGAGGCGGACCGTCGGCGGCGCTTCGATTGCGGAAGATGCGCTGGAACTCCCCCCACTGCTCGCTGAACGGGGGCGGGTTGCCGAGCCGGATCTGCTCGACGTACCGGGCCCAGCGAAGGTCCTGCTGGCGGCCGAGCTCGCTGCGGGGGGTGAGGTTCATGGCGTCGCGTCTACTCCTGGGGCTCGGGCAGAGGCTCGGCTTTGGGCAGGCTGACCACCCTCACCTCGGACCGCGCGAGCGGCGAGCCGTTGTGCTCCTCGAACCAGGCTATTCCTTCGTGCACGAGGTCGACGGCGAGGCCGTAGTTGCGCGGCGCCGGCGGCCAGCCGATCTCGATCTCCGCTTCGAGCACCTCGCCGGGCGCGATCGCGCGCGGCAAGGGCGTGCGCCCGCCTTCGGCGACCTTGATCCCCTGCTCGGTGCGGTGGAAGAGCTTGTAGCTCAGGAAGACCGCCAGCACCCGGTCGCTCTTCCAGAGGTGAGAGCTGGTGTTGCGCACCTTGACCGTGGCGACCGAGGTCGTGCCGGCGCCCGCCAACGTCGGCAGCTCGGCCCCGAGCACCTCGCGCGAGTAGATGTCGCGCGGAATCTGGGCCGGTCCGAGATAGCGGAGCTGTGCCACGGCCGGCGAGTCGTCCGGAGTGCGGATCGCGAGGCGGAAGAGGCGGACCGTGAAGACCTCCTCGCGCATCCAGTTGAACCAGAAGGGATGGCGGCGCCAGGTGGGCGACGGCGTGATCTCGACCAGGCCACGCTCGCCGAACGGCGAGTCGAGCTCGAAGGTCTCGCTACGCCGCCAATCGCGATAGTCGAGCAGCAGCTTCGGCGCCTCCGAGCTCACCAGGAAGCGGAGCGGCACCTCCGGCCGGGTGTTGGCGATCTCGATCTCGGTCGGCGGCTGCCCGGTCTCGAGCAGGAAGCTGAAGCTGCCGAGCCGCTGATAGGGGTCGTTGAAGTGGAGCATCTCCCAGCCCCATTCGTGCAGCCAGAAGCGCTCCTTCGAGCCCTCGATGCTCTGCAGGGTCGATTCATAGGGGAGGAGACGGAAGAGGCCGGCATAGGCGTGCGCCTGGCTCGTGCGATCCGCCTCGCGGGTCTGCCAGACGGAGGCGACGGCCGAAACCAGGGCCACGGTGGCGATGACCCAGGGAAGGAGCATCCAGCGCGGCTTCGGGAGCCGGCGCTGCGCCACCAGCAGAGCCGGATAGGCGGCCAGGAAGTAGCGGTTGCCGATCGCGGCGCCACCGCCGAAGTAGTTGTGCGGCAGCAGGAGCATGTAGAAGATCGCGATTCCCGCGACCGCGCTCAGCAGTGCGAGCGCTACCCGGTCCGGGCGCCGCAGCGCGAGCAGGGCGAGAACGATCGCGACGGGAAAGTAGATGAGAAGACCCGTATGCCTGCCGACGAGCATGTAGAGGCCGGTGTAGGCGAGTACGCGAGGGCGGATATCGGTGTAGAGGCGCACCGTCGCCAGATCCCCGCCCGCCAGCTGCCGCCGCGCGGCCTCGGAGTCGAGTCCGTCGGGATAGCCGACAGCCGGGTTGAAGGTCGCGCGCGGCGTGCGGTAGGGGTCGGGAGCCCCGGTCAGCCAGATGGTGAGGCCGATCGTCAGCACGGCGGCGACGGCGATTCCGAGCAACAGATGGGCGCCTCGCACCCACTGCCCGAGCGCGAGCAGCGCGGCGAGAGCCGCCACCGCCAGCAGCGCATTGGGATAGCGCATCGCCGCCGCGAAACCGAGCAGCGCTCCGCCCGCCAGCGGCGTCCACCTGC
>JAHEKO010000670.1 GCA_024638355.1 Acidobacteriota bacterium | reverse complement strand
CCACCTCGCCGCGACCCTTGCCATCGACCCGGTAGAGGCGGCCCTCGGTCCCGGTGGCCACCAGCAGCGAGCCGTCGGCCGCTCGCGCCAGATCCCAGATGTAGGTCTCGCCCGGGTCGAAGAAGACCGAGGACTCACCGTCGGCGTAGCGGTAGACCTTGCCGTTCGGAGAGGAGCCGGCGAAAACGGTGCCATCGGCGTCGGCCCACACCGCGAACACCTCGGGCTCCTCCGTACTGAAGAGCCGGGTCGAGGCGCCGCCGCGATCGATGTGGAAGACGGCGCCCGAGTTGCCGCTGCCCACCACCCAGCCGCCCGGGTAGGCGGCCCCGCTGAACAGGAAGGGCTCGGGGAACTCCGCCACCCGGCGGCCGCGATCGGCCAGCCGCAGATGACCCCGCCGATCGACCGAGATCCCTTCGAGGGTCCCGGCCAGAAAATCGTCGCGCGACTCGGCGCGGAAGAAGCTCACCTCCGACGCCGAAGCCGGCGGCGTCGACGTCGCGGCGAGCAGGCATAGCACCTGCGTCACGAAAACGGTTCGCAGCCTCACTCGGACCTCCCGTTGTTGTTGGCGTCGTTCTCCTTACCAGAGACGGGGCGCAGCGGCTCGACTTCGAGATCGACGCGAACCGCCCCGCTCAGCGGCCCGTCGAGCTCGATTCCGACCTGTTCCGCGACCGCCAGATTCAGCGGCACGGCGGCGGTGCTGGGCGCCGCGCTCCACAGCGAGCGGACCGAGTCGGGAAGCCGCGGCAAGACCGCCCCGGCGATCGACAGCCCCTGGCCCGGGACGAGGCCGAGCGCCACGAGCTCGCTGCGGGAATGGAGCGAGGCGAGCAGGTCGAGCGCCTGCCGCAGGCTGGCCGGCTGCGAGCGCTCGAGCGTCAGGCGCGCGGCGTCGATACTGACGCCGTCGCCGACCAAAAGTGAGAGGCGGCCGGCGGGCAGGTCGGGTGGGAGCTCGACGGTCAGGTTCCTGCGGAAGACCTCGCCACGGTAGCCGGCGAGATCGACCGTCAACTCGACGCTGTCGCCCGGTCGGACCCGGGTGCGCGAGACGTGGGCGGCCTGCACCGCCGCCAGCCGCGGCTCGACCCGCCACGAGACGTCGACCTCGACCCCCTCGATGTCGACGTCACCGAGCCGGTTCTGCTCCAGGTAGCCGGAGATCGCGAACAGATAGAGCGCCATCTCGATCGCCGCCGCGGGGCCGTCGAAGCTCTGCCGAATCGCGAGCTCGCCGGCGTCCGCCAGGTCGAAGCGGGCCACCATCTCCATCGATCGGCTGCCCGCCGCCGCCGGGTCGACCTCGAGAGCGCCGAGGAGCGAGATCGCCAGCAGGGTCGACGTCAGCTCCGGCAGCTCCGCCACTCGCACCTCGACCTGGCTGCGGCGGTCGCCGTCGAGGCCGATCGTCATCGGCACCATCGGCGCCACGCCGCCGATCTCGCCGCGGAAGCCCGCCGAGTGGTCGAAGTCGAAGGCGCCGACGATCGGCCCCAGATTGGCCACCTTGAAGGAGGCGACCTGGCTCGACAGCACCGTCAGCACCTCCGACGTCGCCATCGGCAGGTTCAGGCGGCCGAGGCCGAGAAAGGCGTGGCCGAAAGCGAGGACCCGGTCGTCGATGCGGTCGGTCACCGTGCCGGTCGCCGCCAGGCGGAAGTCGCCGTCGATGAGCACGCCCGAGACCGAGCTCCCCGGCGCGAGCTCGCCGGAGGCGCTGCGCGAGACGCCGGTTCCGGCCGTGGCGAGCTCGCCCAGGCCGGAGCTCAGCAGGTGCCGGCTCTGCGGCCCGAAACCGGACGCCAGCCACTGCACGCCGGGCCGCGCGCCGCCCACCGGCTCGGGCCAGAGCCGCGCGAGAGCGTCGACGAGACGCGACTCCGCCACCTTGCCGGCGACGATGGCGTCGATCTCGATCGGCGCGAGTCCGACCGCAGCTCCGGCCGCCGGCGCGTCCCCGACCTCGAGCAGCTCGCGCATCGATTCGATCGGCGTGATGCCGCCGACCGGCTCCTTGGAGAAGGGCCAGGCGAACGAGACCGCGCCGACCAGCCGGCCGTCGATGTAGACCGGGCTGCCGCTCATGCCGGCGATGACGCCGGTCGACTCCAGACCCTGGCCCGAGAACTCGGCCAGGA
>JAHEKO010000669.1 GCA_024638355.1 Acidobacteriota bacterium | reverse complement strand
AAGATCCTCGACAAGCTCGACGAGCTCGGCATCGCCGACAACACCATCGTGAAGTTCTCCACCGACAACGGCGCCGAGATCTTCACCTGGCCCGAGGGCGGCAATCACCCGTTCCGCGGCGAGAAGGGCCTGACCTGGGAGGGCGGCTTCCGCGTGCCCGCGGTGGTGCGCTGGCCGGCGAAGTTCCCCGCGGGCCAGATCGTCAACGACATCGTCTCGCATCAGGACTGGCTTCCGACCCTGATGGCCGCCGCCGGCGAGCCCAACATCAAGGAGAAGCTCCTCGAGGGGCACAAGGCCGGCGACACGACCTTCAAGGCGCACCTCGACGGCTACAACCAGATGGACCTGCTCACCGGCAACGGCCCCGGCAAGCGCGACGAGATCTTCTACTTCGACGCGTCGGGGAACCTGAACGCGGTGCGGTACAAGGACTGGAAGCTGCACTTCACCATGATGGACGGCGCCTTGCCCGAGGCGTACCTGATCAAGCCGGCCTGGCCGAGGATCGTCAACATCCGCATGGATCCCTACGAGCGGTTCCTGTTCGAGTCGAGGATGTACCTGCGCTGGTACATCGACCAGATGTGGACCATGGTCCCGATCCAGACGGTGGTTCGAGGGTATCTCGAGAGCCTCAAGGAGTTCCCGCCCACGCGAGGCTCCAGCCTGAGCATCGACAAGGTTCTGGAGCAGATGCAGACGCAGGAAGCCCGGTAGTTACCGGAGCCAGCGACCTTCGAGCGTCCTCAACGCTCAGCCGCTCTCGGGGAATCCCCCGGGAGCGGCTGTTTTCTTGGCCGTCTTGAACGTCCTGCCGACGTCGAGGCCCCTAGATCGCAAATCGACTCGTGATGGCTCCGTCTCCGACTCGAAGCGCCCTGGCATAGGGCCCCGACCTCTGGTCAAATAGCCCGGTGCCCCCCGGCTCGCCCGATCCGATCCTCGAGGCCGCGCGCCGTCCCGCGCTGCTCGGCTACGTGCGCGACCGGCGCTGCGTGCTCTTCGTCGGCGCCGGGCTCTCCCGCCCCGCGGGCTACCCCGGCTGGCACGGCCTGATGCAGGCGGTGGTCGAGAAGACGGGCGCCGTCTTGCGCGACGCGGCGGCGAGCGACGAGCTCCAGGCACTGCTCGCCGCGGGGCGCTACGCCGAGCTCGCCGACCAGTGCCGCGAGACCCTCGGGCGCCGGCAGTTCGCCTTCTTCCTGCGCAAGGAGCTCGACAAGCCGGTGGAGCCGCCCGAGGCGACACACCGGCCGATCGTCGAAACGCCCTACGCCGCCATCGTCACCACCAACTTCGACACCCTGCTCGAGGACGCCTACGCCCGCTGGAGCGACGAGGGCATCCCGAAGGCGCCGACCGGCGCCCAGCTCGGCCGTCATGGCACCCTGCTCCTCGACCGCGCCTTCTTCATCCTCAAGGCGCACGGCTCGATCCACGACGACTCGTCGCTCGTGTTCACGGCCGAGGACTACCGCCAGATCACCCACGCCAACCCGGCCTTCCAGTCGATGATGGCGGCCATCCTGCTCACCCACGCCGTGGTCTTCGTCGGCTATTCGCTCAGCGACCCCAACTTCCGCCTCCTCATCGAGAGCCAGCTCTCGGTCTTCGGAAGCCAGGCGCCGCCGCGCTACGCCGTCATGGAGGGCGTCGGCGAGCTCGAGGCCCAGATCCTGCGGCGAACCGCGGGGATCGAGGTGATTCCCTACCCGAAGGGCGAGCACCAGAACGTCGCGGCTTTCCTGGGCGCGCTCGCCTCGGAAACACGACCCGCGGCCCCCCGCACAACCGCCCCGGCCGCGGCCCTCGACGCCCGAGGGGCGCTACCGGCCCTGAGACTCTCGATTCGGCCGCGCGGGCCGATGATGGATGTTCGCTGGTTCGAGACCACCACCGACGACCCCGAAGGCACCCGCGTGCCGCTCACCCAGAGCTACCTGGCGACCATCTCTCGCTTTCCGTGGAACGGCCTGATCGCCGCTCCCCGCCGGCGCCCCGAGCAGAGCGTGCGCAAGGTCGGAAGCATCCTCGGCGAAGCGTTAGAGGGCCTGGGAATCCCCTTTGTCGAGAAGCCGCCGCGCCTGATCCTGCTCGACGTTCCCCAGGAGCTCGCCGCCCTCCCCTGGGAATGGATCCGCATCG
>JAHEKO010000154.1:4714-8245 GCA_024638355.1 Acidobacteriota bacterium | reverse complement strand
GGCCCGCGTCACCGGAATCACCTCGCTCGCCGGGTGCACGGCGGTGGTGGCCGCCAGGTGCGGGTTGTAGCGGCCCATCTCGGCCTGGTCGTCGGTCGCCGGCACGGCGTTCACCTCGATCAGACCGACCTGGCTCAAGGCGTCCATCATGCCGGGGTAGACGTGCAGGCCGGCGGCGTCGATTCGGGTGGCGTCGGCCGGCGCCTCGACATCGGCGCCCGCGGCGGCGATCAGGCCGTTCTCGACGACGACGGTGCCGACGTACGGGTCGCCGACGATCGGATGCACCGTGCCACCAACCAGCGCCAGGCTCTCGGCGGAGAGCGCCGGCGACCAGAGCGCGGCGGCGGAGAGGATCAGGAGGGCGGTGCGGACTCGTCGTTTCTCGCTCATCAGCCAATCTCCCTGCAGCTGTAGACGTCGTCCTGCCAGACGACGTCGGGCGGTGGCTCCGACGCGGTCTCCGGCTCTTCCGCCGCCTCGCCCTCGGCCGTTTCGTCTTCGTCGTCGGAGCCGACGAGCCGCTCCTCGAGGGCGTCGATCGTCGCCTGGCGCTCGCGGTCGGCCTCGCGGTCGAAGTAGAGGTCACCGTCGACGAAGGTCTTGCGCACGACCGAGCCGATCGACAGCGGGTGGCCGTCGTAGATCACGAGGTCGGCATCCTTGCCGACCTCGATCGAGCCGACGCGGTCGTCGATCCCGAACTGCTGCGCGGGGTTCAGGGTCACGAGCTCGAGGGCTTCGATCTCGTCCATTCCGCCCCACTTGATCGCCTTTGCGGCCTCCTGGTTCAGGTGGCGCATCTCCTCGCCGCTGTCGGAGTTGATCGAGACGACCACCCCACGCTCGGCCATCAGCGCGGCGTTGTGAGGGATGGCGTCGTACGCCTCGACCTTGTAGCCCCACCAGTCGGAGAAGGTCGAAGCGCCGGCGCCGTGAGCCGCGATCTCGTCGGCGACCTTGTACCCCTCGAGCACGTGCTGCAGGGTGGCGACCCGGAAGCCGAACTCCTCGGCCAGCCGCAGGAGCTGGAGGATCTCGTCGGCGCGGTAGCAGTGCGAGTGCACCAGTCGCTCGCCCTCGAGAATCTCGACCAGCGCTTCGAGCTTCAGATCGCGGCGGGGCGGCATCGGCTTGCGGCCGGCCGCGCTGGCGGCGCGATACTCCTCCCAGCGCGAGCGATACTCGGTCGCTTCGGTGAACGCCTGGCGGATGACGTCCATCACGCCCATTCGCGTCTGCGGGTAGCGCTGCGGAATGCGGAAGCTTCGGAAGTTCGACCGCTTGGGGTTCTCGCCCAGCGCGAACTTGATCCCGGCGGGCGCGCCGTCGAGCTTGAGACCTTCGGCGTCCGCGCCCCAGCGCAGCTTGATCACCTGGTTCTGGCCGCCGATCGGGTTGGAGCTGCCGTGCAGGATGTTGGCGGCCGTCACGCCGCCGGCAAGGGCGCGGTAGATGCCGATGTCGTCGGGGTTCAGCACGTCGCCGATCCGTACCATCGAGGTCACCGCGACCGAGCCCTCGTTGACGCCGCCGTCGACCGCGATGTGCGAGTGGGCGTCGAGGATGCCCGGGATGACGTGCCCGCCCCCGGCGTCGACGACCTCGGCGCCGGGCGGGACCCGCACGTCGGCGCCGACCGCGGCGATCTTGCCGTCGCGCACGACGACCGTACCGTTGTCGATGGTGGCGCCCGAGACCGTCCAGACGGTGGCGTTGGTGATGGCGTATTCGCCCATCTCGCGCACCGGCCCCTGGAAGAGGCGCATCGCGGCCTCGAGCTCCTCGATCGGCACCTCGTCCTCGCCCGCCGCTTCGTCTTCGTCCCGCGACTCGGCCTTGGCCGTGCGCTCGCCCGAGATGTCCATCGACATCGGCCCCGCGCTCATCGAGCCCGACAGGCTCTCGCCTTCGACGGTGAGCGACCAGGAGGCGGTCATCTCTCGCCCGCCCATCGAGCGGGTGGTCTTGAAGCGCAGGAGATCGCCGCTCATGCGGCCCTCGTCCACGGCCGTGGTGCCGGTCTGGCCCTCGATCTCGCCGCGCACCTTCCCTTCGTCGTCCATCTCGAGCTCGGCGGTCAGCTCGCGAGCGCCGCCGGGCGTCGTCATCGTCAGCTCCCAGCTTCCCGAGACGTCCGAAGCCGGCGGCTCGAAGTCCTCGGGCGCCTCGCGCTCCTGGTACTTGCGCCCGTCGACCCAGACGGCCCGCACCTCGACCTCCTCGGCCCAGGGCGGGCCGGAGGCGAGAACCAGGTTGGCGATCTTGCCCTTCTCGATGGTGCCGATCCGGTCGGCGACACCGTAGATCGCCGCCGGCGCGGTGGTCAGCGCCGCCAGCGCTTCGGCCTCGCCGAGCCCGGCGTCTAGCGCCGCGCGGATGCTCTCGAAGATCTCGCCCGGGGAGGCGAGGCCGTCGGAGTAGAAGGCGAACGGCGCGCCGGCTGCGGCCAGCCGTTGCGGCGTGGTCACGGCCATGCGCCGATGGACGAGGGTGCGGAAGGGCGTGTCGGCTTCGGGATCGCGGTCCTTGTCCTCCTCCGGCCAGTTGAGGCTCACCAGCAGCGGTGTGCCGGACGCCGCCAGCTCGGCGGCGCGGGCGTAGCCGCCCTGTCCGCCGTAGACGATCAACGGCAGCTCCGACGAGCTCTGCAGAACGAGCGCCCGATCGATCTCACGGCCGAGATGCCCCGGCAGCAGGAAGCGGGTGCCCTGCTCGAGGGCGCTCGCGATGGGCTCGAGGGCCCGGTCGTAGGCCGGCCGCTCGCGGCCGCGCGGCGAGGCGGCGTAGAGCGCCCGGGAGGTGGAGTAGTGGCGGGCGTCGGCGACGGTCTGGCGGATGTAGAAGAGCGAGCCCATGAGCGAGCTCGGAAAGGAGCCGAAGCCGCCGCGATCGAGGCTGAGGCGGTGCGCCACGTCGGCGGCCAGCAACCGGTCGTCGCCGTCACCCAGGTGGATCACCGCGGCACGTCCAGAGAAGATGCCGTCCATCGGCGCGCTCACCGCGGCGGTGAAGCCGGCGGATCGCCACTTCTCGACCCGTCCGTCTTCACCCATGAGGTCGGCCGCGCTGATCCAGGGCGTCGTCCTCGGCCGGTCCTCCGGGCCGAGCAGCTCGATCGCGGGCGGGCCGCCGCGGCCCGCCGGTTCCGCTTCTCTCTTCTGGCCGAGGTCGGTGAGTGCGTCGATCAGGCCGGGATAGACGCTCGAGTCGGTCCCGTCGACCACCCAGGCGTCGGCCGGGATCTGGAGGTTGGCGCCGACCCCCTCGATCAATCCGTCGGCGATCAGCACGTTCGCCTTCTCGAGCACCGTGCCGGTACCGGTCACCACGCGGGCGTTCTCGATGGCGTAGAAAGGTGGAGGAGCGGGCGACTCGGCCGCGGCGAGGGCGGCGCCGGCAAGGGCGCACAACCCAAGGCAGAATTTGGCTATTGGACGTACCGGATCAATCAATCGAACCCCCGATCTGACAGCGCCTACTCGCTGGCGAGCGGCTATTCTAGCCCGACCGACGCACCCGATCGCCCCG
>JAHEKO010000154.1:2886-4614 GCA_024638355.1 Acidobacteriota bacterium | reverse complement strand
TCCCCGATCGGTCGGGGATGGGGCTCCCGGAGGCGGACAATTGCCTTGCGGCCATCTCGAGGTACCTACGGCGGGCTGCCTGGACTTCAATCTAGAATGACCGACGGGAGGTCGATTCCATGCTGCAAGTGACCCGAGCCTTTTGCTGCGCGTTCATGGTCGTCGTATTCGGGGTCCTGCCGCTGGGCGCCGCCACGGAGGATCAGGCCCCCAAGGCCCCGCCGCGGGCCGAGGGTGAAGGGCCGTTCGAGCGCCTGATCCTGCGCGGAGTCAGCCTCATCGACGGCACCGGCGCGCCGGCGCGCAGCCCGGTCGACATCGTGATCGAGGGCAACCGGATCGCGTCGATCCGCGGCGTGGGCTTTCCGGGCGTGCCGATCGATCCCGAGCGCCGGCCCGAGGCCGGGCCGAACGACGAGGTTCTGGAGCTCGCCGGCCACTACGTGCTGCCCGGCTTCGTCGATCTGCACGGCCACATCGGCGGCTCCATCCGCGAGACGCCCGCCGAGTACGTGTTCAAGTTGTGGATGGCCCACGGCATGACGACGATCAGCGACCCCGGGAGCGGCAACGGGCTCGACTGGACGCTCGAGCACAAGGCGAAGAGCGAGGCGAACGAGATCACCGCACCGCGGATCGAGGCCTACTCGGCGTTCGGCCAGGACCACGACGGGCCGATCACGACGCCGGAGGCGGCGCGCGCATGGGTTCGCGGCGTCGCCGAGCGCGGTGCCGACGGCATCAAGTTCTTCGGCCTACGGCCCGATCTGATGGCCGCGGCCATCGACGAGGCCAAGAAGCGCGGCCTCTACACCACCTGTCACCACGCCCAGCTCAACGTGGTCTGGCTCGACGTGCTCGACTCGGCGCGCATGGGCCTCACCTCGATGCAGCACTGGTACGGCCTGCCCGAGGCGATGTTCACCGACCGGGTGAGCCAGAACTACCCGCTCGACTACGACTACAACAACGAGCAGGATCGCTTCACCGAGGCCGGGCGGCTGTGGAAGCAGGCGGCGCCGCCGGGCAGCGCGCGCTGGAACGAGGTGATGGACGAGCTGCTCGAGCTCGACTTCACCATCGTGCCGACCTTCGTCGCCTACGAGGGCACCCGCGACCTGCTGCGCAACGCCACCCTCGAGTGGCACCGCAAGCACACCCTGCCGGCCCTCTGGCGCTTCTTTCTACCCAACCGCGCGGCCCACGCCTCCTACTGGTTCTACTGGGGCACCGAAGAGGAGGTCGCCTGGAAGGAGAACTACCGGCTCTGGATGACCTTCATCAACGAGTACAAGAACCGCGGCGGCCGGGTGGCGATCGGCTCCGATTCGGGCTACTCGTTCAATCTCTACGGCTTCTCCCACATCCGCGAGATGGAGCTCTTGCGCGAGGCCGGCTTCCACCCGCTCGAAGTGATCCGCTCGGCGACCCTGATGGGCGCCCAGGGGATCGGCATGGCCGATCGGATCGGCACCGTCGAGGTGGGCAAGCTCGCGGACCTCGTGGTCGTCGAGGAGAACCCGCTCGAGAATCTGAAGGTGCTCTACGGCACCGGAGCGCTCAAGCTGACCGACGACAACGAGATCACCCGCGTCGGCGGCGTCAAGTACACGATCAAAGACGGCATCGTCTTCGACGCCCGAAAGCTTCTCGCCGACGTCCGCGCCATGGTGCAGGCGGCGAAAGACGAGGAAGGCTACGAGGTCACCATCCCCGGCCTCGACTACT
>JAHEKO010000154.1:0-2786 GCA_024638355.1 Acidobacteriota bacterium | reverse complement strand
TGGATCTCGTTGTAGACGATGAATAGCCCCGCGTTGGCCCGCTGCAGCCACGCGAACCGGAAGTTGGTGGCCCAGACGTCGTCGAGGTCGTTGTACTGCACCAGCGCCTGGACCAGCACGTTGGGCGTGAAGGAGTAGCTCGCGCGCAGGCGGCCGAGGTTGGTCTCGAAGCTGCCGCCGGGCAGGTCGATGTCGTTGTAGCGCCAATCGACCTCGGAGTTGAACTTCTCGCCGATGCGGAAGGCGAGCCCCGTCGTCACGGCCAGGCGATCGCCGCCGAAGAAACCGCCGATCGTCGTCCGCGCGTTGAAGCTGACCGGCGCGCCTTGATTGGTGAAGAAGACCAGCGCGAGCTCTTCGTGCTTGTAGGTGTCGGGCGGCACGATGACCCCGTCGGCGATCTCGAACGCCTCCTTGACGCCTTCATGAGTGAAGTTGATTCCGGTGTGGAACTCGTAGCCGTTCTTGAACTCCCAGTGGTTGTCGACGTGCAGGAGGCCGGTCTCCTGGAAGTCGTTCTCGTCCCAGAAGCCGCGGTACGACATGTGCGGACGCAGCTCGTGGAGGCCCCAGAGCTTCTTCGGCCGGAGGCGCCGGAGGATCGAGAGCTCCGGCTTGCGGTAGCCGCTGCGGCGTAGGAAGCCGACCTCGGGATTGAAGCCTTCGCCGACCTCGGTGTAACCGAGCGAGCTCGTCCAGTTCTCGGAGCTGTAGCGCCCCGACAGCCGGAAGGCGTGATCGTCGGATTCGATGCCCGGCGTGTCGGTGCGGGCGACGAAGCCGGAGAGCTCGCCGTAGCGGCCGATTCCCCAGCGGCCGTCGAGGCCGTAGGTGCGATTGGAGTCGTCGTCGCCGGCGAGCGCTCCGCGGCCGTCGCGGTTGACGAAGATCGCCCCGACCGCCGAGCGATTGGGCAGGTCGCGGCTGTAGCGCGCCACGGCGAAGTCGTTCTCCGGAGCGACGCCGAGGGTCTCCTCGGTGCGCATGTAGAGCATGCCGATGTTGTTGCGGCCCTGCTTGCCCGAGACCCGCAGCCCCGCTTCGATCGGCACCACCTCGCCGTCCGGCCCGAGGCCGATCCGTCTGGAAAAGAAGAGCAGCGCCTCCTCGGGCACTCCGACCTCGAACAGGCCCGCGTTCTCGAGAAAGAACGGCCGCTTCTCGGGGAAGAAGAGATTGAACCGGTCGAGGTTGATCTGCAGCTCGTCGGCCTCGACCTGGGCGAAGTCGGTGTTGTAGGTGGCGTCCAGGGTGAGGCTGGGCGTCAGGCCGTACTTGAGGTCGACCCCGAACTCGCTCTCGGATCTCGCCGAGGCTCCCTCGACGCCCTCCCGGCGGCTGTTGGCGAGAGCGTAGGGCGTGACCTGTAGGTTGCGCTGACGCGGCGGCTCGACGCCCTCCAGATCCCCGGCGAGCGAGACCCAGTAGAGGTTGAACTGGCGGGTGAGAGGCGCCCAGAAGGACGACTCGTTGCGGCGCCGGATGTTGCGCTGGAAGTTGACGCCCCAGGTGCCGGCGCTGCCCGCCGCGTAGCGCAGCGAGCGGAACGGAATCGCGAACTCCGCGCTCCAGCCGGTCGCGCTGATCGATGTCTCCACCTCCCAGGCCGCGTCCCAGTTGCGGTTGAAGGCGTTGCCGGCGGTCAGGCCGCCCGCGCTCTGCCCGGTCACCTGGCCGTCGAACTGGGCGCCCGCCGGGTTCGTGCCGAACACGAAGCCGCTCTGCCGATCCTGGTAGGTGTCGAGGATGAGGCGGAAGCTGTCGGTCTCGTCGAGCGACTCGTCGCGCCGCGCGTGGGCGACGATGATGCCCCCGGGCTGGCGGTCGTAGCAGACGACGCCGACGTAGAGGGTGGTGTCGTCGTAGCTGACGAAGACCTCGGTCCGCTCGGAGGCGGGACGCCCCTCGTCCGGCGTCGTCTGCGTGAAGGCGGTGGCGGGATCGAGTCCCTGCCACGCGGGATCGGAGAGCACGTCGCCATCGAGGGTGGGCGCCACCGTGGCCCGCGCCGCGCGCAGCGCCGCGCGCCGTCCGGCTTCGTCCTGCTGCGCGGCGCCGCGGGTGCCGAGCACCGAGGCGAGCACGATCCAGATCGCCGCGACAGCCGCGGTTCGCATCCTCATTCGGCGAGAAGTCTAGCCTTCGACCGCCGGTTTGAGCTGCACGATTCCCGGCTCGCGAACGAGCGCCTCGATGTCGTCGATCTCGGTCGGCGCGAAGCCGGAGAAGTTCTCGAAGCCGTCCTCGGTCACGACGCCGACGTCCTCGATCCGGATGTAGAGCTTCTCCTCGGGCACCCACATCATCGGGTCGACCGAGAAGACGGTTCCGGGCACCAGCGGCTCGGACCGGTAGCTGCCGACGTCGTGTACCGCCATCCCGACCGGATGCGACAGGTGACCACGGAAGTCGAGCGACTTGCGCGCCGCCTCGCGGTAGATCTCCTTGGAGAACTCGGTCCTGTCGAAGACCTCCCGCATCGCCTCCGCGGCCTCGCTATGGATGCGCTCCTCGGTCACGCCCGGGCGGATGCGGCCGAGAAGCTCCTTGTAGTAGCGGAGGATCCAGCCGTAGAGCTCGCGCTGCTCTGGCGAGAAGGTTCCGTCGACCGGCCACATGCGCGCGACGTCGGAGGTGTAGTAGCGATAGTCGGGCGCGTAGTCCATCAGGATCAGGTCGCCCGCCTCCAGCAGGCTGTCGTTGCGGTAGTAGTGCCCGAACCAGGCGTTGGGTCCGGCGGCCGTGATCGACCGGTAGGCCTCGCCCCGGGCCCCGTTGACCAGAAA
>JAHEKO010000668.1 GCA_024638355.1 Acidobacteriota bacterium | reverse complement strand
GCCGAGATCGTCGATTGTCGAGACCCGATTCTGGGACTGAGGAGGTAGCCGTGACCCGTAGCTTCGACTTCAAGGGTGCCCTGTGCGTCGTTCTCGCTCTCGTCCTCGCGGCCGCGGCGGCCGCCGACGAGGACCCGCGCCGCGCCGAGCTCGAGAAGGAGATCGCGGCGAGTGCCGAGGTCGAGCAGAAGATCCTGGTGCCGATGCGCGACGGCGTCGGGCTGGCGACCGACGTCTACCGGCCGAAGGGCGCCGAGGGTCCCCTGCCGACGATCTTCTGGCGCACCCCCTACAACTTCTCGCGGCTGAGCCTGAGCCGCCTCGAGTGGATCAGCCGGGCGATGGAGAAGGGATACGCCTTCGTCATCCAGAACGAGCGCGGCAAGTACTTCTCGGAGGGCGAGTGGAAGATCCTGGGCTTCCCGCGCACCGACGGCTACGACGCCCTGACCTGGATCGCCGAGCAGCCCTGGTCGAACGGCAAGGTCGGCACCATCGGCTGCTCGTCGTCGGCCGAGTGGCAGCTGGCGCTGGCGGCGACGGACCATCCGGCGCACGCGGCGATGGTGCCGATGGCTTCGGGCGCCGGCATGGGTCGCATCGGACGGTTCTACGAGCAGGGCAACTGGTACCGGGGCGGCGTCTTCCAGATGCTCTTCGGGGTCTGGCTCTACGGCGTGCAGAACACCCAGCGGCCGACGTTTCCCGCCGATATCTCCCAGGAGGACAGGGTGCGCCTGGGCAAGTACTTCGACCTGGCGCCCGAGTTGCCGGACGTCGAATGGGAGAAGGCGATCCGCCATCTGCCCCTCGAAGATCTGCTGGCGAACGTCGACGGCCCCAAGGGGATGTACGCGGAGTTCATCCGCCGCGCGCCCGACGATCCGGCGTGGTACGAGGGCGGCCTCTACCACGACGACGAGCCGTGGGGCGTTCCGAGCCTGTGGCTCAACTCCTGGTACGACGTGGCGATCAGCCCGAATCTCGAGCTCTTCAACATCGCCCGCGAGAACGCCACCGACGCCGAGGCCGCCGACCACCAGTACCTGATGATCGCACCGGTCCCCCACTGCTCCTTCTTCCGGGCCGAGGAGGACACCCTCGTCGGCGAGCGCTCGGTCGGCGACGCGCGCTGGGACTACTACGGCCTGATCTTCGACTTCTTCGATTTCCTGCTCGAGGGCGAGGCGAACGGCTTCGCGCGGGAGACGCCCAAGGTGCGCTACTACACGATGGGCGCGAACGAGTGGCGAACGGCGTCGGCCTGGCCGCCGGAGGAGGCCGAGACCAAGACTCTCTATCTGGCCAGCGACGGCGCCGCCAACAGCCTCTACGGCGACGGCCGCCTGGTCTCCGAGCCGTCCGAGTCTTCCGATCGCGATACCTTCCCCTACGACCCGACGACTCCGGTGCCGTCGCTCGGCGGCGGCGTCTGCTGTACCGGCGGCACGGTCGAGCCGGGCGCCTTCGACCAGCGCCATCTCGAAGCCCGGCACGACGTGCTGGTCTACACCAGCGAGCCGCTCGAGGAGGGGATCGAGGTGACCGGCTTTGTCGACGTGACGCTCTACGTCTCGTCCGACGCGAAGGACACGGACTTCACCGTCAAGCTGATCGACGTCCATCCGGACGGAACGGCGTACAACCTGGACGAGACCATCCAGCGCGCCCGTTACCGCGAGGGCTACGATCGCCAGGTGATGATGGAGCCTGGCGAGGTCTACGAGATCGCGCTCGGCCCGATGGCCACCAGCAACTACTTTCCCAAAGGCCACCGGATCCGCCTCGAGGTGTCGAGCAGCAACTTCCCGCGCTTCGCCAGGAATCTGAACACCGGCGGCAACAACTACGACGAGGCGGAGGGCGTGGTGGCGCTCAACACGATTCACCACTCGGCCGAGCACCCGTCGCGGATTCGGCTGCCGGTCGTCGAGCGCTGACGAGAACCTTCTCGGGCGTCAGCGCCAGGGCTGCGCGGAGAGGAGCAGGAACGCCGCGGCGAGCATCGTCAGGAGTCCGCCTCCCAGCCAGAAAGCCATCTGCCGGGTGCCGTTGATCAGCGCCAGCACCCACTTGGAAAGCGCGTTGGCGGCGATGGCCACGACGACCGCTCCGGAGGCAACGAGCGGCGGCAGCGACGCCTCGTTGAGGAGTG
>JAHEKO010000667.1 GCA_024638355.1 Acidobacteriota bacterium | reverse complement strand
CGCTCATGTCGCGGCTCGATCGGTTGGTGCACGGTAGGCGCGTCGCGCAGCTCGGCGCCGCGATCGGCCGCAGCTTCCCGGACGGCCTCGTTCGCCAGATCTGGCCCGAGGAGGAGGGCGATCTGGCCCTCGCCCTTCAGGAGCTCGTCGACGCAGAGCTCGTGCAGCCCGGACAGGAGGGCGACGAGCCGGTCTGGGTCTTCAAGCACGCGCTCATCCAGGACGCGGCCTACGACAGCCTGCTCCGAAGCACGCGCCGCGACTACCATCGCCTGATCGCCGAGGCGATCCGCGAGACGCAGCCCGAGACCGTGGAGCGGCAGCCCGAGCTCTTGGCTCATCACTACGCGCAGGCCGACGCCAAGCAGAGAGCGATCGAGCTCTTCGGGCTCGCCGGCAAGCGGGCGATCCGCGCCTCCGCCAATCTCGAGGCGATCGAGCATCTGAGCCGGGGGCTCGAGCTTCTCCGGATGCTGCCGGAGAGCGACGAGCGCACCGAGCAGATCCTCGGCCTGCTCATCCTGATGGTGGGGCCACAGCTCGCCACCAAGGGGTACGGCGCTGCCGAGGTCGGCGAGCTCCTCGAAGAGGTGACATCGCTCTCTCGGGAGGCGGGCGAGAGCCCGCGCCTCTTCGAGGCACTGCTCGGACTCTGGGGCTTCGTCGCGGTTCGCGGCGACCTCGCCGAGGCACTGTCGATCGGCGAGCGCCTGATCGGACTGGCGGAGATTCTCGAGGATCCGGGGCTGACGATGGAGGCCTTCCTGCGTTCGGGCATCGGCCTCGGCGTGGTCGGGCGCCTGGAGGAAGCACGTGAGCATCTCGAGCGCTCGCTCTCGCTCTACGACAGCGAGCGGGACCGCGCCCATGCCTATCAGTACGGACAGGACCCCGACGTCTGCTGCCGCTGTGTGCTCGCCCTGGTGCTCTGGCTCCAGGGCTTCCCCGACAGGGCGCTGGACGAGGCCCGCGAAGCGGTTCGGCGGGCGCTCGACCTCGATCACGCGTTCACCCTCGCCTGGGCCCACCTCTACGCCGGGATCATCCACGGTCTGCGGCGCGAGCCCGCCGAAGCCCTGGAGCAGGCGCGTCTCTTGATCGACCTGTGCGACGAGCACGGCTTTGCCTACCGGCTCGCCCAGGGGCGAATCCTCGAGGGCTGGGCCCGGTCGCTCACCGGAGAGCCGCACAGCGCCCAGGTCCAGGCCGGGATCGAAGCCGTCGAGGCGACCGGCGCGGGCGCCTACCGCCCCTACTACTACGCCCTGCTCGCCGAGTGCTACCGGCTCGACGGCGAGCCCGCGAAAGGGTCGGAGGCGCTTGTCAGGGCGCTCGAGCTGGTCGCGGCCGACAAGGAGACCTTCTACGAGGCCGAGCTCCACCGGCTGCTCGGCGACCTCGCCCTCGAGGCCGACGCCGGGTCGGTCGACGACGCGCGCGCCTCCTACGAACGCGCCCTCGAGATCGCCCGCGCCCAGGGGGCGCGCTCCTGGGAGCTGCGTGCGGCGGTGTCGATGGCGACCGCCGGAACGACGTCCCAGGCACCGGAGCAGCTGCAGAGCCTCGTCGACGGCTTTTCCGAAGGGCTCGCGACCCCGGACCTCGAGGCCGCGCGCAAGCTCCTGGCCGGCTAGGCCACGGCTCGGGTTGGGCTACTCGGCAAAATGCCGGTGAGGGTGCTTGGGAGAGGGCCCGTCAGGCTCTCGGTCCGGCAGATACTCGCGGTAGGTGTGCCCTTCGTACTTTGTCTCGAGGAACTTCTCCCCCGCCTTCCTGCCGACCTCCCAGAGCAGGCTCATGTTGTGGTAGGACCACTCGGTCGTGTAGGGCAGATGCTTCGGCGGAATATCGAAGTCCATCTCGCAGAAGTGGTAGGGCCGGTCCTCACCCTTGATGCTCTCGAGGAAGTGCTCCTTCTTGGCGTTGGCCAGCTCGACCACCGGCGTCATGATCTGGATGCCGTAGGCGTCCATCAGATTCCTCGGCACGCGGATCAGCGCTTCCCGCATGCAGCCCAGAACGTCGAGCAGAACTACGATGTGGTCCACGACATGACTGCTCCGCGTGGTAGCGGCCTCCTCGACCTCAACGACCTTGTCCCGGCGGCCCTTCTTGGCGGGCTCGAGCGGCACGAGTACCTTCAGCAGGTGGAGGT
>JAHEKO010000666.1 GCA_024638355.1 Acidobacteriota bacterium | reverse complement strand
AGCCGCTTGGCGCTGCGGTTCAGCTACGAGGTCCGCTACCGCAACGAGCCCATCGGCCTCAACGACGACACCGACACCACGACCAAGGTCGCGCTGGTCTGGAATCTGTAGCCGGCGGTCTACGGAGCCTCGCCCGCCGCGTCCGCCTCCGGCGCTCGAAGTGAGTGAGAGCCGTCACTGCGCCGGCGTGCCGGATGGGCGATGATCCGGAGGCGATGAGCCTATGGAGTCGGAGCAACAGGCCCGATCCCGCCAGGCGGTCCCGCGACCTGCCCTTCGAGGAGCCCCGCTGGAGACTCGCGCGGCCGCTCACCATCCTCAAGGTCGACGGGCTCGGCGGCCGCCACACGCTTCTGGGCTTCGCCGAGAACCTCAGCCGTGGCGGCATGATGATCGGCAGCATCTCGCCGAAGGAAGTGGGTAGCCGTCATCAGATCGAGTTCGCGCTGCCCGCGCCTTCCGACCTGGTGGTTCGATGCAGCTGCCGGGTGGCCTGGGCGCGCCCCTATTCAGCCGCCGGACGCGAGCCTGGCATGGGCCTCGAGTTCCTCGATCTGCCGGAGTCCGCCGCCGAGGGGATCGACGCGCTGTGGGAGAGCGCTCGACCTCCCGAAGCCCCGGCGCGCTGCACCTGGTCCGACTTCGACCGGGCCTGGATCCCATGGACGCCGCGGAGCGCGTCGCCCCGGCGCATCTCCGGCTAGCGGATCGTCGCGGACCGACCGCCGGATCCCCGGCACGCATCGGGTTCGGCGGCTTGCGGAACGGTGCACGCTGACGTGCGAGCCGCCCGGTAGACTCTCCGTGCCGGAAAGGACGAATGGTAGACGCACCGGAGGGGAGAGGGCGGCGGCGGCCGAACAGGAGCTTCGCGGTGGCGCTGCTCGCTCTGGCGTGCGCTCTTCCGAGGTGCGAGGCGCAGTCGCCCGAGGAGCTCGCCGATCTGCTCGCCTACGCCTACACCGCGGGCCTCGACCTGGGCGTCTACTCGGTCTCCGGTCGATCGGTTCAGGTCTACAAGCTGCCGTTCTCCTACAAGCTGCGCTCGCTCGAAGAGCACCCGTGGGGTCTGAAGCTGGATTTTCCGGTCTCGTTCGGCGTCCACGACCTGCGCGGCTTCGTCGCGGGCGAGAATCCCCTGTCGGTGACGCTGAGAACCGTGACGCTGGTGCCCGGCGCCGAGTTTCAGCTGCCGGCCGGACCGCGCTGGGTCGTCAAGCCGTCGGTCGAGGCCGGGGCGAGCAAGGAGACCACGATCGGTGGCGACTGGATCGCCCTCTACGCTACCGATGTGGGCGCCCTCGGCACCTTCCCGCGCGGTCGGCGCGTGTGGAGCCTGGGCGGTCGGCTCAGATACGAGGGCGCCGAGGGTCTGAACGGCGCGATCTCGGACCAGTTCGGCACCGCCGAGGCCGGGGCCGATCTCCGCTTTCCGCTCCGCATGTCGGTGCGCGGTCGGGACCTCGACGCCAGTGTCTTCACCATAATCCGGCACTACTTCTCGGGTCTGGTATTCGAGAGGCTCGGCGCCGATCCGATCGAGATCGACCAGCAGTACGAGATCGGCTTCACCCTGGGCACCGAGCCCCGGCTGCGGCTCTGGGGCCTGCGGCTGCCTCGAGTCGGGGCGAGCTTCCGGTTCGGCGGCAGCCTCGAGTCCTACCGGATCAACTTCGGCTTTCCGTTCTGAGGCCGGCCGGGTTAGCGGTTGAGCCACCAGATCGAGCCGTTGAGCATGGCGGCGAAGCTCACCCACGCCCAGTAGGGCATGAGGAGCCCAGCGGCGAGCTTCGACAGCGGGGCGAACCGAGCTACCGTGATGCCGATGGCCGCCCAGAGCACCAGGATCTGTGCCAGCGCGATACCGGGTGACTGGAGGCCGAAGAAGAGCAGCGACCAGAGCCCGTTGAGCGCCAGCTGGACGAGAAAGGCGCGCCGAGCCGAGCGGCCGCCGACCCGATCGCCGCCGCGCCGGGCGGCGCGGAGCGCCAGGTAGGCCGCCAGACCCATCATCAGGTAGAGCACCGTCCACACCGGACCGAACAGCCAGTCGGGCGGGTTGAAGACGGGCTTCTGAAGAGTCCGGTACCAGGTGTCGATCGCGCCTGCGGTGAGCCAGCCGGAGATTCCGCCCACGGCGAGCGGCAAGAGCAGCCAGC
>JAHEKO010000665.1 GCA_024638355.1 Acidobacteriota bacterium | reverse complement strand
CGATGCCGATCACCGCGCCGAGAATCAGGCCCTTCTCGTCCGGCGCGCCGCCGACGCATATGGCGATCGCCCAGCCGATGAAGAAGAGCAGCGGAACCGCGGACGAGAACTTGCCGCCGCGAAAGGTGAGCGATGGCGCAGTCGTCTCGGTCATGAAGTCTCTCCGGGATTGCAGAATCGGGGCCTGGCGGCGCCGAGCTTACAGGAGGGGGTGGACGGGTAGCCCGAGGGATCGCCCGTCAGGCTCGCTCGACGTCGAGGCGGTGGAGCGCTGCCCGCCGCGCCGCAGCTGGAATCAGAGGAGAGAGGCGCCCAAGAGCGAAAGCCACTTGCCCAGGAGGTCGCGCAGCTCTGGGTCGACCCCTTCGGGTCCGATGGTGTGAGGCGCGATCGCCAGGCCGCCGATGGCGTACTCGAGCGAGATCGCCGCACCGCCCAACGCCAGGAAGGTCGCCAAGGCGACACCACCAGCGGCGACTCCTCCGACGGCCAGCCCGCCGAGTGCGAGCAGACCGAGCGAGACGCCGCCGAGCGAGATCCCGCCGAAGGCGATACCTCCAACGGCGAAGACACCGATGGCCACGTTGCCGATGGCGAGGATCCCCCGAGCTATGCGCGGCCGCCCCGTCTCCGGGTCGATCCCGTGAGCGACGTGAACCAGCGGCCACCCGCCAATGCGCGTCTCAGAGCGGTACTCGTAGCCGGCGTACGCCGCGCCCATTCGCGGCCGGCCGTCGAGGAACTCCCCGCAGTGCTTGCACTTGATCGCCTCGTCCTGGATCTCTTCGGCGCAGTAGGGGCATCTCTTCATCGTCGGGTGGTCCCGCGGCGGAAGCTCGTCTCGAGACGCCCGAAGTCTACTTGACAGGAGAAGCTCGACTCTCGAGCAGTGGCCTCATCTGCGCGACGCGATGAAGCTCATCCGGCACCACGATTCGCGCTGGTACTCGCGAAAGGCGAAGCGGTCTCCCACCTCGGGCGTCGCGATCCACTCGTTGAACGCCCGCTGCTCGCCCGCGAAGGGGCTGCCGCGATGGGCGAACCAATCGTCGAAGATCAGCACCGTGCCGTCCTGCAGAAGGTCGGTGACGAAGCTCAGGCAGGAGGCCGCCGAGCTGTAGAGGTCGCCGTCGATCCAGACGATGGCGGCCCTCTCCATCCCGAGCCTCTCGCGGGTGGCGGGCACGCAGGTCTCCGCGAACCAACCCTTGACCGGCACGAGCTTGTCGCGCGGCACGCCCGCGCCGACGACGTTGCGGACGAACGACGCCTCCGAGCAGACGTACATTCCCTCCTTGAAGTCGTCCGAGCCGGTGTCGTCGCCGGTCGGCGCCGGCAGCCCCTCGAAAGAATCGAACCCGAAGAAGCGCATCTCGTCCCAGATCCGCCGGCGTCGGCGCCTCGACTCTTCGAGGTCGACGCCGCCCGTCTCCAGGGCGATGCGGTCGCGAAACTGCCGCTCGAGGCTCCTGTAGGCCTCGATGAGGGATCGACCCTCAAAGGTGCCGAACTCGAGGTAGTCGCCCTCGACCATCTCGCAGGCGACGAAGCGCGCGGCCTTGTCGATGAGGGTCTCGCCGCGCAAACGCTGGAGGAGTCTCTGAAAGTGCTTTCGCATCTCGAATCAACGCGTCAGTGTAGTACTCGAGTCGCTCGTCACCTCACCTCCTTCTCCGACCTCTTGCGACGCTCCTCCCACATCTGCCGCGCGAGCTTGCGAAGATCGTCGATCTCGTCGAGCTCGTCGACGATCTCGGTGCCGATGAGGGTCTCGACGACGTCCTCGAGCGTCACCAGTCCGGCCGTGCCGCCATACTCGTCGAGCACCAGCAACAGGTGGATCTGGCCTGAGAGCAGACGCTCGAAGACGACCTCGAGCGAGGTGGTCTCGGTGACGACCTGAATCTCGCGCCCCAGCTCGCGGAGTGGCAGCGAGCCCCGGCCGGCGAGCTTTTCGCGCATCACGTCGACCTTCAGCACGAAGGCTCGCACGTCGTCGCGGCTCTTGCCGTAGATCGGGATTCGCGAGAACGAAAGTTCCGGGCGCTCGGCGAGCGCCTCGTCGACGGTGATGTCCTGCTGCAGGGCGAAGACCACCGTGCGGGGAGTCATGATGGCGTCGACCTTCAACTCGCGGAAGCGGAAGAGATTCCTGACGATTCGCGA
>JAHEKO010000153.1:3379-8315 GCA_024638355.1 Acidobacteriota bacterium | reverse complement strand
GATGCGCGCACCGGGAAAGTCCTTCGAGATGACCATGGACGCCAGCGCCCGGTCGTTCTCGTCGTTGTCGATCAGGAGAATCCTGGGGTGCTTCGACAGACTGACCGTCCTCCTCCCCCCGCAGCCGTTATCGGCCCGGTGGTCCGGTCACGCGTACTCGTCGTCTTTCGAGAGCGGCCAGCCGCCCTCAAACCCTTCAACAAAAGAAAAAGAATGCCCTTCTTTCCGCGTCGGATGATAGCCCAGGCGGACGGCCGCCGAAAGCTCGGTGAGGCTTTGCGATCTTCGTAAATGCAAATGGCTCAATGAATTACATCGACGCCTCGAGGGGACACTAGAATGGGGTCGTGCCCAAGGTCTCCGACGAGTACCTGGTCGCCCGCCGCTCCGGCATCCTCAAGGCCGCGCTACGCTGCTTCAGCCGCAACGGACTGCACGCGACCTCGATGAAGGACATCTGCCGGGCGGCGAATCTGAGCCCCGGCGCGGTCTACCGCTACTTCGAGGGCAAAGAGAGGATCATCGAGGCGCTGGCGAAGATGGTCGGCGAGCGCATCCACGCCTTCCTCGCGGCGACCGCCGAGGAAGAGATCACGACCGACACCCTGGCCGACCGGCTCGCGGCCCTGTGCCAGGCTCTCGATCGCCCGGAAAACCTGGAGACCATGCGGCTCTACGTCGTGCTCTGGGGCGAGGGCCTGCGGCTGCCCGGCGTGCGCCGAAGCTACCTGCGCGGTACGGCCAGGCTGCGCCGCACGATCGCCGAGCTCGCCCTGGCCGCCCAGGCGCAGGGCGATCTGGACCGCGACCTCGATCCGAGAGCGGTCTCGCGAGCCTTTCTGGCCCTCTTCGAAGGGCTGGCGCTGCAGAAGGTCTCGCACCCCGAGCTGGACCTCGGGCCGACGCTCGGAGCGGCCCGCGCGATGCTCGCCGGGGTCTCCCACGGCCCGGCCTGAGAGCCGCTCGAACCAGGCACAAAAAAAGGCGGTGGAGTTCACTGCGACTTCGGGTGCCGGAAGCCGGAGGGACCTACCACCGCCCGAGCGGCCCGCGAAGAGCCGTCAGAGAGCTAGGCGACGCACTGCTCCCGAAGGAGCTGTGGGCGTGCGTCTAAACAGCAAGTGCACGCCAGGGGTCGGCTTCTGACACTTTTTATCGTTCGGCGCCGTCCAGGAAGGCTTCCTGGAAGATCGCGACGACCTCGGCGACGGTGGTTCCGAGATCGTTGTTCACCACCACCCGGTCGAACACCCGCATCGGTTCGTGCACGGTCTCGAGCTCTGGATTGTCGAGCACGTAGCGCAACGGCTCCGCCTGATGGCGGATCCGGGCTTCCATCGCCTCGGCGTCGTCCCGATCGCGCCCGAGCAGCCGCTGGCGGAGTACGGCGAGCTGGTCCTCGACTCCGCCGTCCGTCGCCAGCAGGCCGATCGACACCAGATCGCGGCCGAAGATCTCGCGCAGCCGGCCCGCGCCGTCCGGACCGGCGTAGATGCTGTGGACGCAGATTCGACCCGCGGCGGCCGCCTCGCGGATCTCGCTGATGCTCGTGCCGTAGGCGGTCGTTCCCGAAAGCTGGCGGTTGGCGATCCAGCCGCCCGCGGCCACTCTTCGCTCGAGCTCCTCGAGCGACACCTGCTCGTAGGTCGGGTCGGCGTCGGCGGAAACCGGCCGCGTCGTCATGGTGTGGACGCGGTGCACGCGCTCGCCGTAGCGCGACAGCAGCGCATTCAGAATCGTGTCCTTGCCCACCGCGTAAGGACCGCTGACGTTGATCAGGAAAGGTCGAGAGAGCGGCACCGCGGCGGGAGCATATCGCTGTTGACAGCGGCCGCGATCTGAGACACTTTCCAGGGCAGTGGCGAGCCACACCACCACCCTCACGCTGCGCATCAACGGAGAGGAGCACCGGGTCGCCTTCCCGACCCACCACACCCTGCTCGAAGTGCTGCGCGAAGAGTGCGGTCTGACCGGCACCAAGCACGGCTGCGAGCTGGGCGAGTGCGGCAGCTGCACGGTCCTGGTCGACGGCAAGCCCGTCCTCTCCTGCCTGGCGCTGGCCGCGGAGATGGAGGGCAAGAGCGTCGAGACGGTCGAGGGAATGCAGCAGGCGAACGAGCTCCATCCGCTGCAGAAGACCTTCGCCGACCTCGGCGCCGCGCAGTGCGGCTACTGCACTCCGGCCATCCTGCTGACCGCGCAGGCGCTGCTCGAGGCGAACCCCGACCCCAGCGAGGAGGAGACGCGCGCCGCGCTCGCCGGCGTCCTCTGCCGGTGCACCGGCTACGTCAAGATCCTCGAGGCGGTGGCCGGCGCCGCGGCGCTCCAGCGCGGCGAGGAATGGCAGCCAGCCGAGGAGGTTCTCTACGGCTACCCCGCCGGTGCCGCGACCGGTCCGGCGGCGGAGGACGGCGGCGATGGCTGAACCGGTTCGCAAGCCTCGCGACGAGCCGGCCGAAAGGCCCGAGCGGGAGCGGCAATGGATCGGCAAGCCGTTTCGCCGCGTCGACGGCCGGGCCAAGGTCACCGGGGTCACCCGCTTCGCCGACGACCTCACCTTCCCGCGCCTCTGCCACCTCAAGCTGGTGCGCTCTACCGTGCCGCACGCCCGCATCGCCGGAATCGACACCACCGAGGCGGCGCGGGTGCCCGGCGTGCTCGGCTTCCTGACCGGCGCATCGATGCCCAACACCTTCGGCATCCTGCCGGTCTCCGAGGACGAGCATGCCCTCTGCCCCGACAAGGTTCGAATGGTGGGCGACCCGGTGGCGGCGGTCGCCGCGGTGACCGAAGACGCCGCCTGCGAAGCGGCCCTGGCGGTGAAGATCGACTACGAGCCGTTGCAGACCATCGCCTCGGTCGCGGAGGCGCTCGCCACGCCCGAGCCCCGCATTCACGACTACAGCCGGGCCGGCGGCAACGTGCACAAGCTGGCGTCGCTCGAGTTCGGCGACGTCGAAGGCGCCTTCGCCGAAGCGGATCTGGTGCTCGAGGACCACTCCTTCTACGAGGGCAACACCCACATCGCCATGGAGCAGCACGCGGCCGTCGCGGTTCCCGAGGACGTCGACCGGGTGACGGTCTACTCCTCGACCCAGACGCCGCACTACGTCCATCGCGCGCTGGCCAAGGTGCTCGACATCCCGGCCTCCCGAATCCGCGTGATCGCCTGTCCGAACGGCGGCGGCTTCGGCGGCAAGAGCGATCCCTTCAACCACGAGATCGTGGTCGCCAAGATGGCGCTCGAGCTCGGCCGCCCGGTGAAGATCACCTTGAGCCGGGAAGAGGTCTTCTACTGTCACCGCGGGCGCCATCCGGTGCAGATGTGGCTCAAGACGGGTTTCAAGAACGACGGCACCATCACCGGGCAGCACCTGAAGTCCGCCCTCGACGGCGGCGCTTACGGCAGCTACGGCGTCGCCTCGACCTACTACACCGGGGCGCTGCAGACCGTCACCTACAAGCTCCCCCACTACCGCTTCGACGGCGTTCGCGCGTACACCAACAAGCCGCCGTGCGGTCCGAAGCGCGGGCACGGCACGCCGCAGCCGAGATTCGCCTGGGAGGTCCACCTCGACAAGGCCGCGCACCGGCTCGGCATCGACCCGGCCGATCTGCGTCTCAAGAACCTCGAGGACCCCGAGACCGTGACCGCCAACTGGCTCAAGATCGGCTCGATCGGGCTGCGCCAGTGCATCGAAGCGGTGGTCGACGGCAGTCGCTGGCGCGAGCGCTACGGCAAGCTGCCCGAGGGCCGCGGGCTGGGCCTCGCCTGCGGCGCCTACCTGTGCGGCGCCGGCCTGCCGATCTACTGGAACCACATGCCGCAGTCGGGAGTCCAGCTGCTGCTCGACCGTTCGGGCCGGGTCGCCGTCTACTGCGGCGAAGCGGAGATCGGCCAGGGCTCGGACTCGGTGCTCGCCGCCGTGGTCGCCGAGACGTTGGGCGTCGACCTGGCCGACATCCGGCTGTGCGTCGGCGACACCGACCTGACGCCGGTCGATCTCGGCAGCTACTCGTCGCGCGTGACGCTGATGATGGGCAACGCGGCCATCGAGGCCGCCGAGCGGGCGCGCGACCTGCTCGCCCGGGCGGTGGCGAAGCGCCTCGAGATCCCCGCGGAGCGCCTGGTCTTCGCCGAGCGGCGCGTCTTCGACGCCGAGGATCCCGATCGCGGCGTCGATTTCGCCGACGCCTGCATCGCCGCCGAGGCGATGTTCGGCACGCTGGGAACCGTCGGCTCCTACACCCCGCCGCGCTCGCCCGGCCGCTTCAAGGGCGCCGGCGTCGGTCCATCGCCGACCTACTCCTACTCCGCTTGCGTGATCGAGGTCGAGGTCGACCCCGCGACCGGCCTCTATCGCCCGGAGCACGTGTGGGTCGCCCACGACATCGGCCGCTCGATCAACCCGGTCCTGGTGATGGGCCAGATCGAGGGCTCGATCTACATGGGCCTCGGCGAGGCGATGATGGAGGAGCAGGCCTTCCGGCGGCTGCCCAAGCGGCTCTCCGGCGCGCTGGTGCACAAGACGCCGTCGCTGCTCGAGTACAAGAGTCCCACCTTCCACGAGATGCCGCCGGTCACCAGCTACATCATCGAAGACCCCGACGCCCGCGGCCCGTTCGGCGCCAAGGAGGTCGGCCAAGGCCCGCTTCTACCGGTGCCGCCGGCGCTCGCCAACGCCGTCTTCGACGCGGTCGGCGTGCGGGTCGACCAGGTGCCGATCCAGCCGCACATGATCCTCAAGGCGCTCGACGCCAAGCGCCAGGGCGCGGAGCCGCGCTTCGGCCCGACCTCGTTCCCCGACGTCGACTTCGGCGAGACGATCCGGGTGCCGACGCCCGCCCAGGGCGGCGACGGTCACGCGGCCCGCGAGTTCGAAGCGCGTTTGCACAAGAGCTCGCGCGCCACGAGCGGCACCATGGCCGAGCGCGA
>JAHEKO010000153.1:0-3279 GCA_024638355.1 Acidobacteriota bacterium | reverse complement strand
GCCCGCATCTGGCTCGGCTCGGTCGGCTCCCAGCCTCTCTTCGCCCGGAAGGCCTCCGAGCTCCTGGTCGGCGGCCGGCTCGAGCCCGAGCGGCTCGAAGAGGCCGGTCGTCTCGCGCGGAAGGTCGCTACGCCCATGGACAACACCGATTTCCTCACCCAGTGGCGCGGCGTGATGGTCGAGCGCTACGTAGAAGCCGCCCTCCGCGAGATCGCCGGGCTGCCGCAGCAGCGCCTGACGCCGCGGTAACGCCCGCCACCCGTGGGGGGCGTTCCCAACCCATCCGCCCGGCACGCGTCCCGGCGCCACCTCAGACGGATCTGCGAAATCGGAACAGCACCGCGCCGACCGCGAGCGCGATCGCCGCGGCGATCAGGTTCTCCGGCTGGGCGCTGGCGGCGAACAGCAGGGCCAGCAGGCTCGCCGCGATCGGAATCGCCGGTCCGCCCGGCAGCCGGAAGCGCCCTTGCGGGCTGCCGAGCTTGCGGCGCAGGATCGGCACCGCGGCGGTCGTACCGAGGTAGGTCACCAGCCGCGCGACGACCGAAAGCGCCGCCAGGCCGACGAAGGTACCGGTGAGCGCGAGCGGTATCGCGATCGCCGACTGCAGCAGAATCGCGTTGGCCGGAGTCTGGAAGCGGGGGTGGACCTCGGCCAGGAACCGGGGCCCGAAGCCGTCGCGGGCGAGGGCGAAAAGGTAGCGCGGACCGGCCAGGATCGTGTTGTGGTTGGTGCCGAGGATCGACACCGCGCCGCCGACGGTGAGCATCCAGCCGCCCCACGAGCCGAGGAATCCGCGCGCGGCGTCGGCCAGGGGCGTGGCCGACCGGCCGGCCTCGGGCAGGGTGCCGAGAACGACCCACTGAACCAGCACGTAGAGCCCGGTCACCAGGGCGATCTGGGTCAGAAGCGCGAACGGAATGTCGCGCCGCGGCCGCTTGAACTCGCCCGCGGGCGCCGGCGTGTTCTCGAAGCCGGCGTAGGCGTACAGCAGCAGGAGCGCCGCCCCCACCAGGCCGCCGGGCTCGGTCGCCGTCTGCGAGCGAACGGTCTCGGCCGAGGCCAGCCAGATACCGCCGCCGACGAAGACCAGAAGCGGGACGACCTTGGTGGCCACCATGACGACGGAGGTCCGGATGCTCGCCTTGACGCCGGCGACGTTGATGGCGGTGAGCGCGACGAGCGGCAGGAGCACGGCCAGCGCCCGCCCGGCGCCCCGCTCGGCCTCGGGCGACCAGTAGGTGAGCGCCTGCGCGAAGCCGGCCGAGAGCGAGGAGACCGAGGCGACCCGGGCGAGCCAGGTCATCCAGCCGACCTCGAAGCCGACGAAGTCGCCGAAGGCGGCGCGGGCGTAGAGATAGCCGCTTCCCGGCTCGCGGAAGTGTGTGGAGGCCTCGGCGAAGCAGAGGACGATCAGCAGAACGGCCAGACCGGCCAGCGCCACGGCGCCGAGGCTGGCGACGCCGAGCAACGCCGCCGCCGCCGCCGGCAGCAGGTAGACGCCGCTGCCGATGACGTCGTTGAGCGAGTAGCTGACGATCTCCCAGCGCGAGACCGCGCGCCGCAGCTCCACTCGCGGGCCGGCTTCCGTCATCACCTCAGGCCGAGCGCAGGACGCGCAGCTCCAGCACGTCTTCGTCGACGGTCACGTCCAGGACCTCGAAGCCCGGCCACTCGATCTCGAGCGACCTCTCGAGGTCGTCGACCGGAATCCCCAGCCGCTCGCTGACGGTGTCGAGCGACAGCTTGAGAATCGACAGCTTCATCCAGGGAGATCCGCCGAGTCGAATCCGGCCCCGGCTCGCCTCGGGGCTGCCATAGAGACCGATCGGAATGTCGCTGCGGCCGAGAAGCGGTACGAGACCTTCGAGCTTCTCCACGGTCTCGCGCTCCTTGTCGCTGAGCCGGTCGCGCGGAATCTCCGACAGATTCACCACCAGCTCGAGGCCGATCTCGCCGTCGGCGATCTCGGCGCGGATCTGCCGCGCGAGCTCCAGCAAGCGGCGGCCCTCCGGATGGCGCGAGAGCCCGGCGATGGCCAGGTCGCGCAGGTCCGACTCGTGCAGACGAAGCTCGAGCTGCCCAGAGGGTGCCTCGCCGCGCGGGCGGCGGACGCTCGCCTCGGGGAATCGATCGGCGATGCGGCGCTCGGCGATCTCCGCCTCCTCGAGCAGCGACACCTCCTGCCCCTCGCCGGCCGCGGGCGAGGTCGGCAGCCGGAGCAGGCCGCTCCGAGCCAGGAAGAACGCCGTCGACCCGGCGGCGAGGCCGAGCAGCAGCAGCAGGAGCAAAAAGCGCCAGTTCATACCTCTTCGAGGCGCACACGATAGCAGGCAAAATGCTTCACAGACGCGTTCGCGGCTTTGCCGTTAGCCTGTACGAGCCATGGCCGACACCCTGCGCCGCCTCGTCGCCTGTCCGGCCTGCTCGCTACAGTACGAAGCCTCGCGACTCGCGCCGGGCGACCGGTTCCGCTGCGGCTGCGGCGAGCTGGTGCGGGTTCCGGAGCCCACGGCTCACGACGCCGCGGTCGTGCGCTGCTCGGCCTGCGGAGCCCCGCGGCGCGATCGAGAGAGCCGCTGCAGGTTCTGCGACTCGTCGTTCACCCTCCACGAGCGCGACCTCCACACCCTCTGCCCTCGTTGCACGACCCGGGTCAGCGACCGGGCCCGCTACTGCCACTCGTGCGGCTCCCACATCGCGCCCCAGGCGAGCGCCGGCGAGCCGACGACCTTCGACTGTCCCGCGTGTGGAGACGGGCGGCACCTGCGGTCGCGCGCTCTCGACGATCGCGATCTGTCGGTGCTCGAGTGCGGCTCCTGTGCGGGGCTCTGGGTCGGGAACGACATCTTCCAGCGCCTGGCGGCCAGCTCGGAGGGCGTGAGGACGGCCGTCGCGGCACTCGGCGGCGGCAACGGCGGCGGCGAGACCCCGATCCCCCGGATCGACGAGGAGCGGAGGGTCTACCGGCCGTGCCCGATCTGCGGCTCGCTCATGCACCGGCGCAACTACGGGCGCAAGAGTGGGGTGATCGTCGACACCTGCCGCAACCACGGCGTCTGGTTCGACGCCGGCGAGCTGGCCCGCATCCTGCGCTGGCTCGAAAGCGGCGGCGCGCAGCGAGCCACCCTGGAGGCGCAGCTCGAAACGCGGCAGCTCGAGCGCCAGGCGGCGCACTACGGCCCCAAAGCCGAGCGGGACGAGCTCCGCCGCGGCGGCCGCACGCTGACCGACGTCGTGGGCCCGGTCATCGACTTCCTCGGGTCTTTCCTCTAGTCC